>JAQVLJ010000021.1 GCA_028704215.1 Clostridia bacterium | reverse complement strand
CAAATTATGTTATTTGTCAATTGTGATATGCTTTTTGTTTTCATTAGCAAATTTTTCAAAAAAAAATGACACCTTTTTGATAGTTTGCGCTCTTATGTTTACTGTCATAGCTGATACTTTTTTAGTACTATTGCACGCAACTAACCTAGTTATCGCAATGGTGTCATTTTGCATAGTACAGTTGTTTTATTTTGTTAGAATATTATTAAAAAGTGATAAAAAACGTAACATAACTAATGTTGCTGTAAGAATATTATTGTTCGTTGCTTTGTTGATTGTTTCTTTTGTTAGTAATGCTGAAAATTCGAGTTTTTTAATTGTAATATCTTTATTTTATTTTGCAAATTTGATATGCAATGTAATATTTGCATTTATTAGCAAAACAAAAAACATTTTATTTGCTTTTGGTTTGTTATTGTTTTTGTTTTGCGATATATTCGTTGGCTTACCTTTTTTAATTGAGTTTTTTAATTTATCATCCACATCTTTTTTGTATCAATTAAACAGCATCGATTTTAATGTGGTTTGGTTGTTTTATTTACCGTCGCAGGTTATGATAGCAATTAGCGCAAAAAAAACCACCTGCAATTTTTTAGTTTGCAAGTGGTAGGAAATTATAGTTCTGATGTATCGCCATTTACTTGGATATGATCATCTTCATCATCATTAGTTTTGTTTATATTTTTATTATTAGTTTCAGTTGACATAATATTTGTATCTCTATTTTGATTATTCAATCTATCAATATTGTTTTCCTGATTTGCTACTTGATTATTTTCGATTTTTAGAGAACTCTCAAATATCTGTATTTCTTTTTCTAAACTAACTAATTTATTATCAATTTTTTTAATTTTTTTGTCGCAAGCCTTCATCGCAATAAAATTACTCAGAAACAGTGTAGAGTTATAAACAAAATAAATAGAGCTCGGAATTAATAAAAAAGGTAATAAAAATAATCCTCCTAATAATTTTCCCGCCCTTTGAACAAAGTCCAATATTTTTCCAGGAAGAGGAAAGTCTTTGTAATATTCACTAAATGCATCGTGAATAAGTATGTATGGACTATAAAATATAACACCTGTGGCTTTCTCTACACATTCTTCAATAGTATGATCGTATGCTTTTCCACAATAACCTGAACTTCTGTCTTTTGTTTTCCATTTTTTCTTTTCAAGGATTTTTCTGTCATCTTTAATTCTACTAAGATAATTTAATTGATCGTCCGGAAACAACTCATTTGAATGTTTTGTATTATTATAATCTTTCATAAAATCTCCTTATATCAATATCATTGTATCAAAAAGGGGTGATAAGTCAATACCTACTTGGGAATTTAATTAAATAACATCAACTTTAATATGGCTTAGTTATTTTACCTACCGTCGCAGGTTATGATAGCAATTAGCGCAAAAAAAACTCGTACTAAATAAATTAATGATACGAGTTTTATATTTTAAAAATGATTATTAATTGTTATATTTTTTTCTTGCACTCAAAAATGTTCCTAATCCTATATATCTAAATAAGACAGTAATGAACATGTATGCGCTTAGTATGATGAAAATATAGCCGTCTCCCAATGCAATGCCTTCTAACAAATAAGGCAGGAAGTGAACTAACAAAAACAATAATGTGATTGTGTCAAATATTGCAAAGAAACCAAGTCCGCCTTTGCTTTTGTAAAAACTTGTTGGTTCTTTTTTTGTTTTTACCAAGGTAACAATACCAAAAATCAAACACATCAAGCCAAAGAAAGCAATAATTCCTGCGTAAATGTAATATGTAGATATTGAAGTGGCAAATATTCCAAGTTTGATCAAAATATAGTAGTAAATTTCAAGCATAATTGCAAGCATCGGAACTAATTGCATTATGTCCAAAACAAACAAAATGATGTTAATCGCAATAAATAACAAAACAGCACCAAAAATCAAGTCCAAAAAACCAGCAACTTTGTTTGCAGATTTTCCTTTGACAGCATTTTTTTTCATAAATCCTCCAAATTCTTTTATGTATTATAACTCAGTATACTAAAAAAAATTACAAATAGCAAAAAAAACAGCAACATATTTGCAACAAATCGTTTTTATTCTTTACTGTTTGTTTTTCATTAAAAAAAGCTTGCGATTAGCAAGCTTTTTTATCTTTGGTAGTCCCAAGGGGAATTGAACCCCTGATACCGCCGTGAAAGGGCGGTGTCTTAACCTCTTGACCATGGGACCATAATATCGTTTTTTGTACAACGATGTTAATTGGTAGCGGTGATAGGATTCGAACCTATGACCTAACGAGTATGAATCGTTCGCTCTAACCAACTAAGCCACACCGCCACATTCAGCATTATAGACAAAAAGCGTAATGTTGTCAATAATTTACACGAAAAAAAATACTTTTTGTTGTTAGTTTTATTTTGAATATGATTATTTTTTTGAAACATACTATTTCAAAACTAGGAAAATTATTTATGTCAAACGCCTCATTGGTATTATTAAATTCGATTTTCAGTTTTGTATCGCTGTTTTTTTTGGCAAAATTGTTAGGAAAAAAGCAAATTGCTGAACTTAATTTTTGCGACTATGCTATCGGTATCTCTATCGGCTCAATAGCTGCGCAATGGTCGACTGATATTGTTAATCCTTGGTACTATTACGCAATAGCGCTTACCGTTTTTAGTGTAATAAGTTTGTTAATTACCGTATTTGAAAGAAAAACACTATTTTTAAAATCTTTTTTGCATGGAAAACCTGTTATAATTATTAGAGAAGGCAAAATCGATTATAAAAGTTTTAAAAGGTCAAAATTAGATATGGCAGATATTTTTGGACTATGTCGAAGTAAGGGATATTTTGATATCAATGAAATATCATATGCAATATTTGAAACAAATGGAGAAATAAGTATTCTTCCCAAAAGTGCAAATAGACCAACTGTTTTGCGTGATTTGGGACTTAACGAAGAGCCTCCCACTCTTACAAAATACATAGTGCTTGACTGCAAATTGGACAAAAATTATTTGGAGCAAATAAAAAAAGATGAAAAATGGGCGTACAAAAAACTAAAAGTAAAAAGCAAAAGACAATTAAATAAAATTTTGGTCGCTTTTCATGATGAAAAAACAGATGAGTTGACAATTCATTACAAATAAAAAAAGCCATAAGGCTTTTTTTCACAGTTTTTTAGTTTAATCTTACAGGTAGTATCAAATACAAGAATTCATCACCTTGTACGGGCAATACAATGCAGGGATTAACACTATTTGTGAAATTTAGTTTAATAAACTCTTCGCCAATTGCTTTCATGCAATCAATAAAATATTTTGAATTGAACGCAATAACCAAATCATCGCCTTTTGTAACGGCGTTTATATTTTCCGTGATATTACCATATTCAGAATTAGATGTCAAAACCAAAGAACGTTCAGATATATCAAATTTTACAAGATTGTTTCTATCGATTTTGGACAAAACGCTTGCTCTATCAAGAGCGTCTTCAAATTGAAATTTGGACAAAGTTACTTCTGTAACAAAATCATTTTGTATAATTTGGCGATAATTAATAAAATCTCCATCAAGTAGTCTAGTAATTACTACAGTGTCATCAATTTCAAAACGTACGTTTTTGTCTGTAACATATACTTTTACAACATCCTCTTTGTCTTCGAGCATACGAGATACTTCTAATAGCGTTTTTGCTGGAACAATAATTTTAAAGTTTTGCGTAGATTTTTTTACATTCTTATTGCAAATAGCCATTCTATAACCATCAAGAGTAACGGCTTTGATTTTTGAATCATTGACTTCAATTAGGCAACCTTTTAGTATTGGTCGAGAATCATCTACTGCCACTGCAAATATTACTTTGTTGATAAGGCTTTTTAGTTCTATTTGGGAAATCTCAAAACTTTTGTCTTTTTCAACAAACACAGGTGCTGGAAATTCTAACAAGTCCATACACTGAATGAATCCCTCGCTGTCTGTATAGTTTACTTTAAGTTGGTTTTTTTCGTTCAAAACACAAGTTATTTGTTCGTTAGTTAGTTTTCTCAAATATTCACCAAACAATTTTCCTGGAACTACCGCTTGACCTTCACTTTTTACATCTGCTTTGATAGTTTTTTGAATGCTAATTTCGCAGTCTGTTGCAGTCAAAATAAGGCTATTTCCCACCGTTCTTAACTTGATGCCTTCTAATATTGGCGAAGTGGTTTTGGTGCTTGTGGCTTTTATTACACGGGCAATTGCCTCTGACAAGTCTAATCCATCACATCTAAAATTCATTTTATGTATTCTCCTCAATTCTTTTGTAAAAATATTATACTCTCACCAAAGCGTTAAGTCAATTAAAATGTGGTTTTTTATGTATTTATTTGACCTTATTTCTATAATTTTAATTGGGTGATTGTTTGAACAAAAAATTTGTGTTATAATTAATTATATGCAAAAAACTTCTTATCAAAAAATGAATGAAATATTAAGTAATATTGACATTAACAAAAAACCAAAATTGTTACTGCATAGTTGTTGCGCACCTTGTAGTAGCTCTGTAATTGAAAGGCTGCAAGATTACTTTGATATTACAGTTTTTTATTTTAATCCAAACATTATGCCAAGAGAAGAATACGAAAAGAGAAGAGATGAACAAACAAATTTTTTAAAAACAAAAAACATACCTTTTATTGAGGGCGATTATGACAACAAGTTGTACTATGATGCAATAATTGGCTTTGAAAACTTGGGTGAAAAAACTATGCGTTGCTACAAATGTTATGAACTTCGTATTAATGCAACTTTTGAAAAAGCAAAAGATATGCAATTTGACTATTACGCAACTACACTTACAGTTAGTCCTCACAAACTTGAAAAATGGGTGAATGAAATAGGCGAAAGATTACAAAATGATAAAGTGAAATATCTAGTAAGCGATTTCAAGAAAGATAATGGGTACTTGCGCACAATAGAATTATCAAAAAATTATGATTTTTATAGACAAATGTATTGTGGTTGTAACTTGAAAAACACAAAAGAATAAAATAAGTAGCGACCTTTCTTTTTTATTTATTTTTTAATAATTAAATATATCAATATTATTATGCACGGTGGAAATGTGCATAACTTTTGGGCAACACAATATGTAGTAAAAATTGAAGAAAAATCAAATGTTTTCATACCGAATATTCGATTTTGAATTGTGCAAAAAATGTGTATAAGATTGCACATTGTTTCCACAAAAACACAACTTGTCCACAAAGGTAAAATGCTTTTTAAAAAAGATAGATTTTTTGTTCGTGTTTTGTTAAACTTATAAATATGAAAAGTAATGAAATATTATCAATATGGAAGCAAAACATTAAAAGTAAAAAACTGAAAAAAGAATTGAATATGCTTGATGAAAATCAAATAATTGAAAGATTTTCTTCTTATTTAGAGTTTGGAACCGCTGGATTACGTGGAAAAATTGGAATAGGGTCAAGTTTTTTGAATGAATATACAGTCAAATTGGCTACAAGCGCGGTTGCTGAATATGTTTTGTCTACAAAAGCAAAAAATCCAACCGTAATTGTGGGATACGATACACGCAAATACTCAAAGCAGTTTGCAAAGTGTACCAGCAGAATTTTATTAAACAAAGGAATAAACGTGTATTTGGCGAAGGAAGTGGTACCATCTCCTTTTGTTTCCTACTTAGTAAATAAAATGTCTGCTAGTGCTGGTATAATGATTACCGCTAGCCACAATCCAAAAGAATATAATGGCTATAAAGTGTTTGATAACAGAGGTTGTCAAATAGACACAAAAACCGCTGATTTTATTGCTAAAATAATGAAAAAAATGGATGTTTTTGATGTATTTGAAAACAAAAATATACAAAAAGGCACTTTAAGATATATTGATGACATATTAAAAAATAAATTTTTGCACGACTTGTCTTCCGTTCAAGTGCTAAAAAAGACTAGCGATGTGAATATAATATATTCCCCACTCAATGGAACGGGCGCAAAATTTGTGCCAAAAATACTCAAAATGAACGGATATAAAGACATTAAAATCCCTATCTCACAAGGGTTTGCATCGAGCAAATTCAAAACTTGTCCTTATCCAAACCCAGAAGAGTTACAAACATATAATGAGTCTTTAAAATTGACCAAAAACTACAACGCAGATATCATAATATTGACGGATCCAGATGCCGACAGGCTTGGATGTATGGTCAAAACAGAAAATGATTATACTTTTGTCAACGGCAATCAAATCGGACTTTTGATGTTGCAATATCTTTTGGAAAACAAAAAAACAAAAAACGGTTTTGTAGTGAGCAGTATTGTAAGTTCGCCAATGGTTGAAAAAATGGCAAAAAAATATTTTATTGATTGTTATCTGACACTAACTGGCTTCAAGAATATAGCAAATAAAGTGGATGATGTGCTTAAAACAAACAAAAAATTTATTTTTGCTTTTGAAGAAAGCAATGGCTACATGCCAACTACTTATACACTTGACAAAGATGGCATTAGTGCCAGTTTGTTATTAGTAGAAATGGTAAGTTTTTACAAATCGAAAAACAAGACTTTATATGATGTGTTAAAACTTATTGAAAACCAAACAGATTATGATTTTGAGGCAAGAAAATATATAATCTTGGATGGAATAAGTGGCAAAAACAAAATTGAAGAAGCTACAAACAAATTAAGAAACGAAAAGCCCAAAACATTAAATGGAGAAAAAATCACAAAAGTCGTAGATTACTTGAGCGGCAATTTGGAAACAGAAAAAAGTAATATTATCAGTATCGAAACTGAAAACAATAGTAAAATCATAATAAGGCCAAGCGGCACTGAGCCAAAGTTAAAGTTTTATAGTTTTGCATCAACGCAACAAAAAGCAGAAAAACAAATAGATGAAATAATACAGTATCTAAAATTGAATTAGACAAAACCATAAGATACTTTGACATTATTTAAAAACCTGTGTTATAATCGAATTAGAAAAAGGAATATGAAATGTACCTACAAGAACAGTGGAAAAAAGTGTTGGATATATTACAAAATGAAGTAACAGCGGTTACTTTTGATTTGTGGATAGATACATTGCAACCAATTGCATATGCTAATGACGAATTGCGACTTTTGGCTTCTAGCCAGACAGCAAAAAACCAAGTAAACAACAAAAACCTGTATCCCAAGATACAACAAGCTGCAAAAGAAGTGTTCAACGCATATACAAATGTGCGCATTGTTGACCAGCAAGAGCATGAAGAAGATATGGAACGAGCAAGAATTATGCTCGATAGTGAAGAAAAAGCTGACAAAAGTGAAAAGAAATTTAATTCCAAATATACCTTTGACAATTTTGTTGTAGGCAAATCCAATCAGTTCGTGCACGCAGCTATGAGAAGCGTGGCAGAACATCCAAGTTCAAAATTCAATCCACTATTTATTTATGGCGGAGTTGGATTGGGCAAGACACATTTACTACACGCCGTTGGCAATTATCTTACACAAACAAGGCCTGATTTGAATGTTATATATGTGACTTGTGAAAACTTTACAAATGACTACATTGAGTCTATTCGTTCAGGCAAAGAAAAAGGCAATTACGCTTTTAGAGAAAAATATAGAAATGTAGACGTGTTAATGATAGATGATATACAATTTATCTCAAACAAAATGGGCATACAAGAGGAGTTCTTCCACACCTTCAACGATTTGTATCAAAACAACAAACAAATAATCATAGCAAGCGATAGACCACCAAAAGAAATGTCTGCATTGGAAGAAAGATTACGTAGTCGTTTTAGCAGTGGTTTGATTCAAGATATCCAAACACCAGATTTTGAAACACGTGTGGCAATTTTGAAAAAGAAAGCCAGTCAGGAAGGGTATTTGGTAGAAGAAAACGTCATCAATTACATAGCACAAAAATCACATACAAATATTCGTGAAATGGAAGGCGTGTTGTCAAAAGTAGTATTTTATGCTTCTCTAATTGGCAAAAACAAAGCGACTATGGACGAGGCTTATGAGGCGCTAAAAGATGCAGTAGAGGACAATACAAAAGAAAACGTAGATGCTGACAAAATTATGGATACTGTTTGCAGTTTCTTCAAAATAACAAGAGATGATTTGATTGGCAAAAAGAAAAACAAAGAGATTGTTGAGCCACGACAAGTTTGTATTTATCTCATTAACGAAATGTTAACTTTACCACTCACTGCAATAGGTGCGATTTTTGGAGGACGGGACCACACAACAATTATGCACGCTCGTGATAAAATATCTCAGTGCGTAATAACTAATCCACATATAAAGACGCTTGTAAACGATGTGCGTTCACAGATATTAAATAACTAAAAATACCATAAAATAATTATAAAAAACTATTTTAAATTATTAAAAAAAGAGTGTTAAACTCTTTTTTATTTTTGAAATAATTATTTGCTGAAATGCCTATAATATAAGGACTAAAAATTATATTTATTGATTTTTATTAATTTTTTTATTATTTATTAGATTTGTTTTTTATTAATAATACAATTTTTTAATGAAATTTATTTTCTTTATTTTCCTAAACAAAATTTGCTAAAAATTCTATCTATTATATCTTCACTAGAAGACTTGCCACTTATTTGACCTAAGTAATCCCAAGCAAGTTTGACATCAAAAACGACAAAATCCAAAGTGGTATTTTTGAAGTTTTGTTTTGCATTTTGCAAACATTCAAGTGCGTTTTGGACACAATCAATATGACGCAAATTTGTTAGATAAAAAGCATTACCATCGTAGCCGCCAGTCATAACCAAATCAAAAATTTTTTGCTTTAAAATATCAATATTAGTTTTGTCTTTTGCTGAAATTCCTATTGCATTCTTATACTCTTTTTGAGATGACAAATCAATTTTGTTTTTTATATACAAGACAGGTGCATCTGTAATTAAGTCAATATTTGTATCCTTGTCGAATTCGCTTACAGCAAGTACAATATCACAATCTTTGATTTTTTCTTTTGCACGATCTATGCCTATTTTTTCTACAACATCTATGCTTTCGCGTAAGCCAGCAGTATCAAATAGCCTAAACAAAATGCCTTTGTATTCGTATTCTGCTTCTACAATATCTCGCGTTGTTCCTGGAATTTCGGTGACAATTGCTTTTTCACTATCTACCATAGCGTTTAACAAACTTGATTTTCCAACGTTTGGCTCGCCTACTATTGCCACACGTACACCATTTTTGATTAAAAAACCTTGTTTGTGCGTAGACAAGAGGTTGCCGAGTTCATATGTAACATTGTCCAAATTATTCAAAATATCGCTGTCTTCTTGTTCAGAAAACTCATATTCGGGATAGTCAAGTTTTGTTTCAATTTCGGCTAACATATCTGTTAGATTATTTTGTAATATATCAATTTGCTTTGCTAATTCACCTTTTAATAGTTCGCTTCCAGCACGTGCTTGGGCAGTACTTTCAGCATTGATAATATCTATCATTCCTTCCGCTTGGTCAAAAGTCATTTTTCCATTCAAAAAAGCACGTCGAGAAAACTCGCCAGGCATAGCCATAACAGCGCCAAACTCAACTGCTTGTTCTACTATTTTTTGCAAAAGAAAGTAGCCACCGTGTGCTTGGATTTCCACAACGTCTTCACCAGTAAATGAGTTTGGTGCTGGGAAATAAACTACCAATGCTATGTCCGATATGTTTTTTAGAAAAATCATTTTCAAAAACATGGCGCGTGGTGTAAAAATCATTTCGTTTTCTCGTGTAAAAAGACGGAGAATGTCGATTGACTTTTCTCCGCTAATTCTTACTATGCCCACACCGGCTTTTCCAGGTGGTGTGGCGATTGCTACTATTGTGCTTTCCATTATTCCTTAACTTTTATGACGATATGACGTCTGTCGCCTTCGCCAAAACTTTCGGTTTCTATATCATCTATTTCTTGTAATGCAGTGTGCACGATACGTCTTTCATAAGGGGTCATTGGATCAAGGTGTACACTTTTGTGAGTAAACTTTGCTTTTTTTGCCATGCGGATGCCCAAATCAACAAGAGTACGTTCGCGTTTTTGTCTGTAATTTTCTACATCAAATAATATGCGAATTCTGTTTTTTGAACACTTGCTTAGATTTGACAATATCTGTTGAATGGCATTAAGAGTTTCTCCTCTAAATCCAATCAACTTTCCAACATTTTCGCCCGCAATTTGACAGTTAAGAGCGCTTTCAGAATATTCCAATACAACCTTTCCACTTACTTTCATAGCAAGCATAAGCCCATCCAAAAACTCTATAACAGCGCTTTCAACTTCGGCATTTTTTTCTACTGGCTTGAAAGTTCTTTCTTTGATAACCTTTGCAGGCTTTTGCTCATCTACTACTGAGTCTTCTTCTACACTTTCGTCGTTGGTTGTAACAGGTTGAACTTTTTCTATTTTTTTGGTTTCTTTTTTGATTTCGGTTGGTTGTTCTTCTACTTGTGCCTGTTCTTCTATTTTTGGTTGGTATTCCAAAATAACTTTTGCTTTTTTGAACATACCACCGGCTTCTACTATTTTTATATCTACATCTTCTCTTTCAAGACCCAATTCTAACAAACCTTGTTGAATCGCAGATTCAACATTCTTTGCACTTACCTCGTATTGTTTCATTACTTTTCTCCTTTGTTTGAAATATCTGCATTATTGTTTTTAGTAGTTTCATCTTTTTTGGCTGTACCAAAATATTTGTTCGTTTTGTTTTCAATTACTTTTGCTTTTACTTTTTTTGTTTTTGGTTGTTGATAATTGCGACTATAACTTACTACATTTGAAGATTTGCCGACATTAGTAACAGGTGCTTCTCCTATTGGTTTTGTAGTCTTTTTGATAACTACGCCCATAATGTAGCCAATCAATGCCGTCATAGCAGAGTTGGTTATGATATACAAAGAAAACATTGAATTAGATGTCAATGTGAATATTACCATAATTATAGGCAAAACAATCATCATTACTTTGCCAGTAGACTGTTGCTCTTTTGGTTGGTTTTTTGTTTTCATAGCAGACATGCTTACGTACTGCGACAAAACTGAAACTACACCAGCTAGTAACACCAAAATAAAATATCCGTTCCATCCAGTGTTTGATTCGTCTGTGTAAACTATGCCTCGAATTACTTCGTATTCATCTGACAAAGTTTGGTTGTAAGCAGTAACCTGCTCACTAGACAATCCATCAACGCCCGCCTTATATTCATCAGTTTTTTTGTATTGAGCAAAAAATGTATCATAAGTAACCATTGGAGGCTTGTAAGTGTCAGCCACCCACAAGTTTTTTATCCACAAAAATCCATCTCTTTCAATGATGTCGTCAAACTCATTTAACACCGCTTCGTTTACATCTTCACTGTTTGTTATAGCTGTGTCATAAGCGGATTTCAAATCCGAATATTGATTACTCAAATTGATAGTTGCCATATTGTTTAGCGATGTAAACAAAGTGATAAAGACAACAAGAGTTACCGCCATATTGATAAGCATAGCGACACAACTACCAACTACATTGTAGTTGTGTTTTTTGTATATTTCCATGGTTTTTTGATTAATTACATCTTTTTGGTTAGCATATTGTTTTTGCAATTTTGCAATCTCTGGTTGGACAATTGCTTGCATTTGAGAGTTTTTGATAGTGACCTTACGTTGCATATAATCAAGTGGCGACAAAATTAGTTTCAAAACAATAGTGAACAATATAATTGCCCACCCATAATTTTTGCACAAATCAATAAAAAGATTTAGCGACCACGTCCAAAATGCATTTGTAATAAGCAATTCACTTAACATACCCATTTGTAATCTCCTTGAATATTTAATTTTACAAAATCATACCCTCCGCATGATTTCGGATTGCAATTTAAGACACGTTTTGTACCTAGGTAGCCTCCATATATTAAACCGAACGACTGAATACTACGCAAAACATAAGTCGAACAGGTCGGCATATATGCACAATAATTCCCAAACATTGGTGATAGTAACCATTTGTATAGATATATAAGACAAATAACAAGCAATTCAACAGGGTACAACAAAACTCTAAATACATTGTTAATTATTAGCATATAGATTTCCTTTTGATAAGCACTCTATTAAGTGAGTACGCAAATCAATCAATGTGCTGTTAATAATTTCTGGTTTTGCAGTGATGACATAGTTTTTTAGTTTGATGCTTGGCACCAAAGGACGCAACGCTTCTGTCAAAAGACGCTTGAATCTATGTCGCACCACACTGTTGCCTACCTTTTTGTTAATAGAAATACCTATTTTGGGGTCAGCAAGATTGGTGAAAACGTAGTGAATCGTAAAATATTTGTCGCCCAAAACCTTGCCCTTTTTGTACACATAAGAAAACTCTTTATTTTTTTTTAATCTATTTTTTCTAGATAACATAACGTTTCCTTAATTTTTTTTAAACAGTCAACTGTTTACGACCTCTATTTCTGCGTCTTTTCAATACTTTTCTACCTGACAACGTGGTCATTCGTTCTCTAAAGCCATGTACTTTGCTGCGTTGTCGCTTTTTTGGTTGGTAAGTCTGTTTCATAAAGCATCTCTCCCTTTAATTTTTTTGCAATTCTTGCGATTGCAGTATACATATTTTTTTTTTGAAAGTCAATTATTATTGAAAACATATCTATTATAATTAAAATATATCTATATATTGTGTTTTTTTGAGTTCAACCACATCAAGTGAAAAAATAAAACCTTTTTCATACAAAAAACCCTCTTGACTTTTTGTTAATTTTGTATTATATTGAATTTAATTTAATAAATAAACCAACAAACAAAAGGGTGATAAAAATGGCAGATAAGAGTTATATTGTTAGTTTGATAAATAATCCTAAAGGTAAAGTAAATTTAACACACAAAATGAAGGAAAAAAAACTTACAGAAGATTTGGCCTATAACAAAGCACACGATCCCGAGCCAGTTGTATGTTGGCAATATGAAGAGCCATTTTTTAGTGGTATAAATCTTGGAATTATAGGCGATTTACAAAATGGCGTTGTGGGCGTTAATGAAATTCGAGAAAAAAAATCAATTGAATTTTGGGAAAATACTTGTAACTGTATTTTGGTTATGAACGGCGATAATAACGATATAACTTACAATCAGTCACAAATGAAATTTGATAATCAAAAATCAATTGAGTGGAATATCGACAAGTATGAAAAAGTAGCAAACCAAGGCAAACTTGTTGTTGTATTAGATGGTAATCACGATGGTGCAAATGGCAAACGAAATGTTGACAGCGGATTTTCTGCGGCAAAACACATTGCAGATGCCTTTAAAGTTGTCCATGTTGAATTTGCAGCGTACCTTCGCTTAACAATGCCGGTAAATGATTTTAGCAGAGAAAGAGTAACTGCTAAAATAGCTTTTTTTCACGGTGCAGGTAAAAACTCGGGAAAAGCAGCAAGCATTGACGTAGCACTTGAGCAAGTACAAAACTTATTAAGTTATCTATCGCCAAGTGAAGTAGAGGAAGTTCCAGACTTAATTTTTGTTAATCATTTTCATAGTAATACAAATGGCATTTATCCTTTTAAAATTCCTCAATATAATGAAGAAGGAAAAATGATAGGTACAAAAATCAAATACATACAAGTAGTTGTCGAATCTTCAA
>JAQVLJ010000020.1 GCA_028704215.1 Clostridia bacterium | reverse complement strand
ACGATTTTCTTTTATATATATATGACCGCAAACATTTATCTCAAAATCAATATCTAGTACCGAACCACGCTTTGCTTTTACTTTTGAAGAAATAGGTACTATGTCGAAATGAGTACACGCTGTGTTCCCAAATTCTTCCAGTTTGTGAGTCAAAACAAATGGAATTTCTGCGTAAGTAGAAAGAATGTTTCCACTTTCTTCCTTATAAAGAACTGTGGCACCGATTAATCCTTCAAGTGTAAGAGTATTTTCTTCTATTCGGCTTTGCGTTAATGTAGCGGTTGCTCCCATTACACCCAAAACATCTTCAATCAAAGGTTCGTTCGCATTCAACTCAACTTCGCCATTCACTTCATCTTTTATGGAAACTATAGGTATTTTGTGATATATTGTTCGTTCTGTAGTATTGAGCGAAATTTCGTTGTCAATGCTATAAACATCTTCATTCATTTCAAAATTAATTTCTTTGTAAACAAATCCTGCAAACTGTATGCTTATTTCACACTTTACACTGGCACTATCTTCATTGAGTTCTGTATTGATAACGGTATGACCTATATCAACCATACTTTCTATGTCTATCATACAAGACTTGTCGCACATACCTAATTCTATTTCTGTTTTAAACTGCGAATATTCGGACTTGCATTTGATTACTACTTCCTCATCATCCTCTTCATACAAAATGTTTGTGCTAACAATACCCGTTATCAACGCATACCCCTCAAAAGGTACTACATCAGTAATACATACTTTATTTTCACATAACAGAATTTTTGCTACTCTGCCTTTAATATTTATTTCCGAATCAACAGTGCAAGAATTGTCTACATCCTGAATATTTGTCATCGCTTTTAAAAAACTTTTTTTGCAAATAACGCCTTCAATATCTTCGTTTAAAACTGACATACCAATATTCATATTAAAATAAGCATTACCGTTAAATTCGCAAACAAGTTTTAGGTACCTTTCGTCAAATTCAACAGCATTCGAACTTTGTATATTGGTCAAAACAACTCGACAGTCCGATGTTATTGCACTGTCAATTATGTTTTCGTTAAAGGTAGTAGTTTCAGATAGTGTATTGAAAACGCCATCCACATCAACATACAATATTTTGACACTTACTTTTCCAGAATAATCTGTTCTTCCCGAACTTGAAACGACTTTTACCTCAAAAAGATTGGATTGAACATTGATTACTCGACTAACTCGGGCATTTGTATCTACAGGTAAATTAAAACTAGCTTTGAACGACCATTTTGGCAAATCAATCAAATGGCAAAGCGAAAACCCATCGTATTTTTTATCTTCCATAAATCCTCCCATTGTTTTATATATTTTATAATCGCACTCTTAAAAATATGATAATTCGCATAAATTTAGTACAAAAAACTTTAAAAAAACTAATATTTTTATACTTTTCCAAACCAAATTTAAAAAGTTTCGACATATTTGGAAAATATCTGCCAAAAAAAAATATTTCTTGTCAAATATATCCAAATTTCTTTTTTTAACTTTTAAAATCGTTATGTTATAGTGAAGGAGCGTTTAGCAAGGGAGAAAAATATGAAAGAAAAAATCAAAGTAATTTTGGCTGATGAAAATCAAAAAGCCATTCAAGAAATCTATGAACAATTCAATGATGACAAGTACAATGTCATCGCCACAGCAACAGATGGTGAAAGTCTACTTGAACTGTGTTCAAAACACAATCCAGACTTGATTATTATGGACGTGGTATTACCAAAATGTGATGGTTTTAAGGTTATGGAGCAATTCATCAAACTTAATTTGCATCCTATCATAATCATTCATTCCGCCTTGGCGTTAGATGGTTTTATCAATCGCGCTATAAACTTGGGTGCAAAATATTATGTGATAAAACCTTTTGAAATGTCTTTACTAAAAGATAGGGTAAATGATCTTTTGATGAACGAAAAAACAAAAGACAAAATGTATTCAAAAGAAAACTTAATGCCAAACAAACGTAATAATGTTTTGGAAGAAAAAATCACCAACATTTTTATAACAGTCGGAATACCGGCACACATAAAAGGATACCAATTTTTGCGAGAAGCAATCAAGTTGGCCATCGAAAACCCAGAAATAATCAATTCTATTACCAAAAAACTATACCCTTCAATAGCACAAAAATTTGAAACGAGTGCTTCAAAAGTAGAGCGCGCCATTCGCCATGCCATTGAAGTAGCGTGGAATCGTGGAAAGATAGAAAATATAAATAATTTGTTTGGTATCAAAGTATATTCAAGCAATGAAAAACCTACAAATGGAGAATTTATAGCACTGGTTGCTGACAAAATGCTGATTGAGGGTGCTTAAAAATCATTTTTTATATAAAAAAAGTATCTATGATGATACTTTTTTGTTTTATTCACAATATTTTCTTATAAAGTCCTTAATCTCTTCCTTGCACAATTCAACATCATTAGAATTATATGTGAAGCCACATGCATTGCGATGCCCGCCGCCCCCAAATATTTGTGACAATTTATCAATATTGTATGCCTTCCCTCTAAAAGATACCTTTATTGACTGGTCTCGCACTGTCAAAAATGCAATGCGTTCAATATCATTCAAGTTACTTATCGTACCTGCAAATTTCTGAATATAATCTGCATAATCCACATTATTTTGTATTCTTTCATTCACAACTATAAAGTGGATTTCGTCAAATTGTATTTTATTGATTAATTCTAGTAATATTTTCATATCAAAAATAGAGTTGTTATTACAAGTAGACTTAATAAAATACTTGTAATCCACTCCTGTTTTAAGCAAATTAGTAGCAATTTGTAAGGTTTTTGGTCTTAACGCTACGCTGAATAATAATGTATCATTGATTATAGCTGTATACAAAAAATCTGCTATTTCCGTATCAATTTTTAAACCAAGTTTTTTTAACACCTCATAAACCAATTCTGCTACCGCCCCAGCTTTTGTGTCTACATACTTTGCATCTGCTTCTAGCAAATTGTGAGGATGATGGTCTATGATAAGTCTATATTTTGCATTTTTGTACAAATTTTCAAAGGCATCAAATCTGTCTGAAGAACTACAATCTACACCAAAAAAAACATAATCCTGTGGCAAGTTATTTATGTCAGCGACAATATTGAAATGCTCTTGTTTGTTTATTTGATTTAGCATATCAAAATGCACTTCTTCTAGCAAAACAAAAGCCTTGTATCCCAATTTTTGCAAACCTATTGCCAAACCAAAACTACTACCAATGCTGTCATAATCTGGATTGATGTGTCCTGATATCAAAAATGTGTTGTCTTTATATTCTATAATTTTGTCTATTAACTGTTTGTTCATAAAAATATGATACCACAATCATCAAAAAACACGAACTGTTTTGGACAATTATTTGACAATGCAAACCTTTTGTGTATAATGTATTTGGAGCAAGATATGAATATAGAAAACATCGCCATAGACCTGCAAAACGTAATAAAAGACTATGAACTAGTCAAGGGGTGTCTTTGACTTAACTGCAAAAACTGATAAGTTGAATGAATTGCTTGCAGAAAGAGATAGCCTTACTTTTTGGGCGAATTTGGACTATGCGATGGCAACCAACAAGCAAATAAAAAGTTTGCAATTATTATTTGATAACATAAAAAAATTGCAAAAAGACGTTCAAAATTTACGTGACTTAGTAGAGTTGGCTCTTATAGAAGAAACTAACGATGATATGATTGATGAAATGTTTGATGAACTTTCTGATATTAAAGAGCGTGTAGATGATTTGCGAATACAGACACTTTTGAATGATAAATATGATGATGTCAGTGCAATACTAACTATCCACGCTGGTGCAGGTGGCACTGAAGCACAAGATTGGGTATGTATGCTCAATCGTATGTATAGCATGTACGCATCAAAAAATAATTTTGAATATGCTGTTTTAGATAGCGTAGAAGGAAATGATGCGGGATTGAAGTCCATCACTTTTGCAATACGTGGCGATATGGCTTATGGAATGTTAAAAGGTGAAATGGGTGTTCACAGACTCGTGCGTATATCCCCTTTTGATAGCGGAAACAGAAGACACACTTCTTTTGCAAGCGTGGAAGTTATACCTGAATTGAATAAAGGTAGTGATATAAAAATCAACAACGATGATTTGCGAATTGATACCTATCATAGTAGCGGCGCTGGCGGTCAAAGCGTAAACAAAACAGAATCTGCAATTAGAATTACTCATATACCTACTGGAATAGTAGTTACCTGTCAAAATGAACGCAGTCAGTTACAGAACAGAGAAATGGCACTCAAAATATTGACAGGAAAACTAATTGCTTTACAGCAAGAACAAGAACATAAATCTTTACAAGACTTGAAAGGTGAAGTCAAAAAGATTGAATGGGGAAGCCAAATACGTTCTTACGTATTTTGTCCGTATACAATGGTAAAAGACCATAGAACATTATACGAAACAAGTGATGTAAATGGAGTAATGGATGGAGAAATCCAACCCTTTATAAATCAATATCTCAAATCTATGAAAGTAAACAATGATTAAAAAAGAAACATTATGGAAATGAAATCTAATTATAAAATATTGTCAATAGAAAGTTCTTGCGACGAAACTAGTTGTGCCGTGGTACAAGATGGTCGTCTTGTTTTGTCGAATGTGGTTAGTTCACAAATAGACATTCATACACGTTTTGGCGGTGTAGTGCCAGAAGTGGCATCAAGAAATCATATTAGTGCAATAGATAATGTGGTTAATTCTGCTTTGACTCAGGCAAATTTAACATTAAACGAAATAGATGCCATCGCAGTGACCTACGGTGCAGGTCTTCTAGGTGCTTTGTTAGTGGGAGTTAGTTATGCAAAAGCACTTGCTTATGCAAGTAAAAAACCTTTGATTGCTGTAAACCACATATATGGTCATATCGCTAGCAACTATATATCTTACAAAGAATTGCAACCACCCTTTTTGTGTTTGCTAGTCAGTGGCGGTCACACAGCATTAATCAAAGTTGATAATTATATTTCTCATACTGTCGTAGGCGAAACTATGGATGATTCAGTCGGAGAAAGTTTCGATAAAATAGCACGTGTTTTGGGTCTGGGCTATCCAGGTGGGCCAATGATACAAAAATATGCAAATGGCGGTAAAGACAACATTGTCTTTGCAAAGCAAAATGATAATATGGGTTACAATTTTAGTTTTAGTGGTAAAAAAACTGCTGTTATTAATTATGTTCACAAACTAGAACAAAACAACATTCCCATCCCAGTGCCAAATATATGTGCAAGTTATCAAAAATGGGCTGTCGATGAACTGGTAGATAAAACTATAAAAGCAAGCGTGGAATTGAATATGGACAAAATCGTTATAGCAGGTGGTGTTTCAGCAAACGTTTATTTGCGTGATAGTATGAAACAAAAGGCTTCTGCATATAAGAAGGAAGTATATTTTCCAGAAATGAAATACTGTACTGACAATGCCGCAATGATAGGAAGTGCTGCTTATTATCTCATACAGAACGGTGTTCCGTTCGCAGATAATACACTTGCACCAAACCCAAGTATCCCTTTATAATCAAAAATTACAAACATTAAAGACTCACAAACAAGTGAGTTTTTTATATAAAAAGCAACATAATTTTTTATTTTTTATACTTCTAATTGTTTGAACAAAAAAATATAATTTATTGAGAAATGCACACTTTGTCCACATTTTCATATATACGAATGTGGATAACTCTATGAATTTTATATTTTTTAATGCAAAATTTGTCGAATTTTATTAACAAAAATTTATTTTTATTGATTTTTTTTGAAATACATGATAATATGAATAAACAACTGTTGACTTTGCACATCTAATCATAAATAGATATTTATTTTAGGAGATCATATGGTAGATATTGGTATAGATAATGAAACAGGACAATTTAAATTTAGAGTTTGCGGTATTGTTAGACAGGGAAATCATATTCTAACGATAAAAATGAAAAAAAGTGAAGGATACTGCTTCCCTGGTGGGCATGTTGGATTTAATGAAACAACTGACAGCGCAATTATCAGAGAAATGAAAGAAGAACTTGGTATTGATGTTTTAATTGAAAAGCTCATTTGCGTAAATGAAAATATTTATAATTTAACACATGATCGAATTGCTCACGAAATTGGCTATTATTACACATTAAACTCTACCACAGAATATGATCTAAGAGATTTTATTATCGATGAAATTGACAATGGTAAATTAAAATCTCATAATTTTCATTGGATTAACATTTATGAAGAAGATCCCGAAATGTTAAGACCAGAATTCGTTTTGAAAATATTGAAAGAAAATACAAATCATACACTGGTTAATACGACCGATTATCGTTAAAAACCATAAAAAGCAAAAAAACAATTTCTATTTTTCCTGTACAGTTTGACTTATTTTTATATATTCAATTTTTAATGTAATTTTTGTGATATGTTGCAAAAACTTTTAATATTTTAATATATGTTTGTAATTATACAAAAAAAGAGTTTGGTTATAATCTTGATTTGCGTATTTTGTATAAGTATTTTTTTCGCTTTGCCTTTGAAATACACAAGCGCTCATAAATTTGATTACAAAGTTGTTTTAGATGCTGGACATGGGGGGCGTGATGGGGGCGTTGTGGGCTACAATAATACGATAGAAAAAGAAATTAATCTGAGATATGCACTTGCTCTAAAATCTTTGTTAGAAAGTAACAATATTAATGTAGTTATGACAAGGAGCGAAGACGACGGATTGTACGATATAAATAGCAAAAACAAAAAACTATCAGATATGAAAGTAAGGCAAGAACTTATAGAAAATACTCAGCCAGATTTGGTTGTAAGTATTCACATGAATAGTTTTCCTTTAAAAAGCGTTAGTGGAGCAAACTGCTTTTACGGAAAAGACAATGAAAGTGGCAAACAAATAGCCGACTATATTCAAAAACTGTTTGCAAAAAATATGAATAGCAGAAATTCATTATCAAAAGAAGGCGACTATTATATTTTAAATTGTACACAATACCCAAGTGTCTTAATTGAGTGTGGTTTTTTGTCCAATCCCACAGAAGAAGCGATGCTGAATAGTGATGAGTATCAAAACATTGTCATATACAATATTTATTGTGGAATAGTAGCCTTTTTAGGCACAACAAAAAATGCCACCAACATTTAGTCAGTGTCATTTTGTAGTTTTGATTCTTGTATCTTTACCTGTAAAAAGATAAGTTTCCGTCATTCTCTTATTTAGCAATCGACTCAATATTCTATCTTCATAGCGATCTTGTATTTCATCTGGCATAAGATTGCTTGATACTATAATACTTTTGTTTTCTTTTTGACGAATATCTATCAAATTAAGTAAATATTCTATGGTAACGTTTTTAAAAATTGGTTCTGTTCCCAAATCGTCTATAAAAAGAGCATCGCATTTTAAATAATCGTCCATTTTGCTTTCGTTGCCAAAATGATATTTTTTAAATTCATTATTAAGGTTAAAAGCTGTCGTAAAACATACTTCAAAGCCTTTGTCGATCAATTCAGACGCAATACATTCCATAATATGTGTCTTTCCTGTGCCTATATCTCCAAAAAAATTTAAATTTTTTTGTTTTACATTGGGATATAATTTTGCCCACTTTTTTAAAACATCGTATACTTTCAAAATCTCTGTATTGTCTTTATAAAAATCTTTGTCATTTTTGTTAAATCGTGAAAACTTGTAATTTTCATTTTCATATTGTGTCTTTCTATTGTGAAATTCTTTGAGCAAACAGTCACAATAATTGCCATTTACAACTCCCCTGTCTTCACAAATAGGACAGTCATATTGGGGTGTCAGTTTGTTTACGTCTATCTCATATTTTTTTTGCAATTCTTCCAATTCAGTGGTTTTTGCTATTAACTGGTCTTTAAATTTTTTGTTCTTAATATCAAAAAAACATTGGTGCTGTAAAGCCAAAACTTCTTTGTAAACTTGTAAAAAATCGTTATAGTCAGACAAACTATTTAAGTAATCGCTTACTTCCAGATTTTTTGAAATATGTTTTTGTTTAAATTCCAATACAAGCGAATTGAGTAGTTCATTTTTTTTCATACTACACCTCCACTTCGTCAATGTTGGCAAAAACATTCATCAATTCTTCACGAGTGTATTTTCTTTTTTTCTTTGGTGTTTGTTGTATTTCTTTTTCAAATTTTGGTGCAAAGTCTTTTGCTTGGTCAATTGTTTTTATACCTTGGCTGTGCCAAGTACCCAAAATCTTATTAAGGTATTGAATAGGATTTTGTTTGTCGCAAGAAAGAGAACAACCATAAACAATTATTTCGCTGTCAAAGTTCCAGTCTTTTGTCCATATTTTAAAATAGTTTCTATCAAAACTGTTTACTTTTCGTTTGATTCCCAAATCATTCAAAATGGAAATAATAGCCGAATCATGTTCTACTGCCTTTGATATGTATTCATCAAAACTATTCATAGTTATAACACCCAATTTGAATAGTTTTTGCACGATTTCATTCATACCTTCGAGTGTGCGTATGGAATTTCTATAGCAGTAATCCGCTATTTTTTCCAAAACTTCTCTATCATAACCCATTTGAACGTAAGGCAAAATGTATGTCTCTACAGTTTTTGTCAAATCATCATAAAAAAGTCCAAGGTTTTTTACCACCATTTTTGCTATTTCATACAGTGTCTGTTTTTGCTGTTCAAAGTTTTCTATTTCGCTGATGCTCATTAGTTTATTTTCATAATATTTTGTGAGTATTATATCCAAATAAAACAAGTCAACCTTATCTTTTTTGAGTTTCAACATTTTTGCTACATAAATAACGACGCCCAAATCAAACCCAAATCCGTCCAGCCACTTGTCTAAAAATTCTTTATCTTCGATAGTTTGAACTTTGTTTCTTTTGCCCAAAGCTTTGAAAACAAGAGTCAGTTTGTCATTTAACAGTCCCAAACTTTGAATTTTTTCTTCTACTGCTTCCAAAGTAGTGATACCCTCATAAGCCCAATTTTTGGCAACGGCAATAATATATGAATATCCTACATTTTCGCTCTTTATCTCTGAACAATACTGAGCAATTCTTAGTAGAGCATCTTTTGTAATATGCAAACTTTCCATTAAAGCATAGTACTCTTGGTACTCTGTTTGAGTTATCATTCTGTTTTGAATCAAATCTTGTATCTTAACGTTAAAATCAGCATACTTGCCTATGCTGTATTTTTTTATATTTCCCAAATTTGATGTACTTATAGGCAAATAAACTACTTCAAGGGGCTGTGTAGAAATCAATTGTACCAATCCTTTATCTTGCCAGTACAAAAAAGCACTTTCTATATCTCCTGTTGATACATTAAGGATATTGGCAAAATTGATAATATTGTTGTCCTTTGCGTTTGCACAATAGCACTTTGCTAGTCCCATCAAATACACTTTTACACATATATCGGGAGCATCAGGCAAAAAATCTGAAATGAACAAATTGTCCACTGAGGTTTTGTCATCTATAACGTATTTTGAACTGAATCTACAAAAAGACATTTTCGCTCCTTATTCGCCTTAATTATAAAGTAAAACTCACAAAATGTAAAACAAATTGTACAACCATATTCTATTTTGGGCTTTTAAAAAATATAAAGATTATAGGTAAATTATGAAAAAAATATTTTTAATTTTGCTTGTTACAGTTTTGTGCTTTCCTATTTTTGGATGTGGGACAAGCAGGCTGTTACAAGTAAGCAAAACATTATCCAACTACGAAATAAGTATCGATTATAACGATGAAAACAAAAGTATTACAAATACGCAAAGCGTGGATTATGTCAATAATTCTGATGCTATTTTAACCCAAATTTGCTTTCATTTGTATCCGACTGCATTTAAAGAAGGTGCAGTAAATAAGCCAGTGTCAGAATTGAACACAGCAAAGGCATATCCAAATGGCGTGAGTTTTTCAAACATAAATATAACTCGTACAAAACTAAATGGTAAAGACATAAGTCCTACCTATGAAGGCGAAGATGACAATATCTTGGTTGTACAACTTAGCGAAAGGCTTTTTCCTACTCAAAGAGCGTGTATATATTTTGAATACACTGTTGCTTTGCCAAATATTTTACATAGATTTGGGTATGGTGACAACACTGTAAATTTAGCAAATTTTTATCCGGTTGCATGTGTGTATGAAAATGGAAATTGGGAAACTAGTCCATACCACTGCAATGGTGACCCATTTTATTCAGAAATGGCAAATTATAAAGTGATCATCAACTACCCTTTGACACTTACTTTGGCAAGTACTGGCAACCAAAAAACTACCACTGGCTCAAACTCAAAATGTACATCAATAGTTGCGCGAGCAGTGCGGGATTTTGCATGTGTTTTGAGTGACAAATTTCAAGTAATTTCAAAAAAAGAAAACAACATTATATTTTCGTATTACTATTTCGATGATGAAACGCCAAATACCGCTTTACAATGTGCTATCGATAGTATAAACACTTTTTCAAATTTATTTATGGATTATCCATACGAAAGTTACAGCATAGTAAAGGCAGACTTTTTGCATGGCGGAATGGAATACCCAAATCTTGTTTACATAAGTTCTGATATAATAAATTATGATGATTATCTTAACGTTATCGTTCACGAAACCGCTCATCAATGGTGGTACAACTTGGTTGGTAACAATGAGTTCAAAAATCCTTGGCAGGATGAAAGTATGACAGAATTTTGTACAATGTTGTTTTATGACTACAACAAAAACTACAACTTAAATCGCAAAGATATGACTAACGCCGCTTATGAAAACTATTTGTTCTTTCTGTCAATATACAAGGATATATTGGGAAGTGTGGACACTCGTATGAATAAGTCTATCAATGAATATAATACTGACCCAGAATACACTTATATGGTTTATGTAAAAGGTGTGTTGATGTATGACAGTCTATATCAACTTATAGGCAAAAATGCATTTGTAAGGGCGCTCAAAAAATACGCTCAGTCATACTGTTATAAAAATGTATCACCCGAACATCTAATTGCTTGTTTTGAAAATGCAAGCAATGCAAATCTGGAAAGCTTTTTTACAGCTTGGCTAGATGGAAAGGTAATAATCAATTAACATTGTATAAAAAACCATTATTGACAAGCAACACAAAGTGTATTATACTTTGGCATCGGAGTTTACAATGCAATACCCAGAAAAATATTATGTTATAAATATTAATAAACAATTCAATGATTGCGATTTTTATAAAGCATTAAAAAGTTTTTTACATACAAATAATAGCGATTATATAATAAAAATTGGTTTTGACCATTATACAACAAGCGAAACAGACTGCACAATACATTTGTTGAACCAATTTTTTGCTTCTGTAAAAGCTGATAACACTAACAGAATATCTGTATGTATCGACTTTGAAGACAAGAGTTTTCTTCAAAAAGATTGGGAAGAAATAGACAAAATAAACACATATGTACGTTCTCGAAATTCCAATCTTATGTTTGACGAAAACGGCGGTTTATTTACATTTTATGAAGCTAGAAATGCTTGGTACAAATTTGAATGCATGGCACAATCAATTCCTACTAGCGGACTTTCGCCATTAGAAAAGTTGCTTGCATATTATATTAATGTTATCAAATTACAATACAACAATAAAGATCCAAACCCATTTAATTCCAGAACTTTTTGTGGAATATTCAACAATGACTGCATTGTGTGTATCGGCTATTCCAAATTGATGGAAAATTTGTGCAAGTATTCTTGCGACAAAAATTTGAAATGTATAAAGAATTTTTGCAAATCAGGTGTAAATTATCACTGCAACAACTTTGTGTATATTAAAGATAAAAAGTATGATATTGAAGGCATATATGAGTTAGATGCTACACAAGATTCTAATAAAAATACTTTGAACTTTTTTATGTCTACAATCAAAAACGCACAAAGCAGAAAAAATCCTTGCATTTCTAGTTTTTTAACAAGTAGTGATGTAGGTTATTATACAAATGAAGAACTGTTTGATATTTTAAAAGCGTTTTTACCTGATGAAAACAATAAGACATTAAATAAAGAACACAAGGATTTTTTGAACTTTTTTATAAACAAAACAACTAGCACTTACAAAGAAGAATGCCAAAGCATTTTAAAAAGTAATATAAACTTAGATGAAAAAAATACATTATTGGACAAATTAAAAAGCAAATATGTAGACTTTAATAAAATATTTGCAAAAGCAGATTTCAAAACAAAGCTTGGCTATTATCGTAACAAACTAAATGATATTGCGATGAATTCACCAGAGATAACTTATGACAATTTGACCAAGGCTTTGGAAAAGGTCATTATTACACAACACAGAGAACAAGATTTCAACAAAAAATACTATGATTTACTCATGGCATCAATTGATTTGGCTTCACAGCCTGATAATGTTGGATATCACAACTGCTTCTACAATCAACACAAATTGAATCAAAATATATTAAATAATATGAATATCAATTTCAAAAATAACGAAAACAACGATGAAAACTAACACGTATAAAATCAGTCAAACTGTCAATAAACTTTGATATATGACTGATTTTTTTGTAAATATTAGTATCAAATTGTTTAAAATTACAGCAAAAGGCCTTTAAATATGGGCATTTTACCCAAAAATATTGCAAAAATAGTGCATTTTGCTTGCTATAAGTAAAAATAATTTGCTATCATATAGTTAGCCAAGTGCTAATATAAAAGGAGATTTATATGAATAAAGGAGATTTTTTGAAAGTTATGGGCGAAAAAGCCGGACTAAACGGTGCTCAGACTAAAAAAGCATATGATGCTTTCGTTGAAACTTTGGTTTCTGCTATGAAAAAAGGAGAAAAAGTTCAACTAATTGGTTTTGCAACTTTCGAGTTGAAAAGCCGTGCTGCAAGAACTGGTATCAACCCAATGACAAAGCAAAAAATTAAAATTGCTGCATCAAAAGTTCCTGCTGCAAAATTCGGTGCTGGATTTAAATCACTATTTAACTAATTAAGCACTTAAAAAACGACATCAATTATGGTGTCGTTTTTTTTATTTTCTTACAATCAATATTGGCTTGGTATCTTAACTTATATTTTAGGCATTCGCAATTTCGTTCAATTCTTTTATTTCTTTTTCCATAACCAAACGCGGATACAAATTTTCTGTTTTTTCTATTTTTGTATTACCTAATATTCCAAATTTTAAATTATCAAAATTGCTTGGAATATCACAACCAAATTGCTCAAATATTTTTGTAGGTTTTTCCGGTAAGAAAGGCAATAATAGAGTACTTCCAATTAAAATACTTTCACATACAATACTCAGTACAGTATTTAACATTTCACTTTTTGTTTCGTCTTTTGCCAATACCCACGGCTGAGTATCGCTAATGTATTTGTTAGTTTTTTGAAAAATTTCAAATACGTTTGTAATTGCGTCTGTAACTTTGTATGATGCCATATTGACAAAGCATTCATCTCTTTTGCTCAAAATCGTTGCCATAAATTCATTGTCCTGATCAAAGTATGATTTTGGAGTGTACAGTTCTTTGTTTTGGTATTTTTCCACCATTCCCAAAGTTCTAGATACAAGGTTGCCCAAATGATTGGAC
>JAQVLJ010000077.1 GCA_028704215.1 Clostridia bacterium | reverse complement strand
TATCACAACTCCTAAAAAATGTTATAAAAGTAAAGTTATATGATTTTAATTTTCTTTTATATTTTAGCATTATTTTTTTTAAAATTGATTACAAGGTGCCATTTTTAAGATAATTAGTTGCGTTATTTAAATAAAAACTTTCAATACTAATTTTGTTTGACTTAATTTTTTTTTAGTTTTATTCTACTTATTGTAAGGAGATTTTTATGGACGAGAAAAAAAGAGATCGACTAGGTAAAGCTGGCTATGCACTAAGCGTTATGGCATTTGTTGGTATGTGGATTGGAATATTTACAGAATTTTCCATATTTTTTGTAGCGATATATTACTTAATTTTGATTGTAATTTTATTAGCAACATTATTTTTGCTACTTGCAAGTGAAGGATTTAGAAAATTTTTGGATGGTGGACAAGTTCTTGCAAACATTTCTGCTGTATTGTACCAAGTATCTATATATGTCGTATCTGTTACAATATTTCTGTCCATACTCGCAATTACATTTTTGTCAATAGCAAAGGGCTGTAAGCATAGGGTCAAGGGACTAGTGTTCAGTGTCATTTCACTTATTTTGTCAGCCATTTCATTTGCACTATTTTTCCTCATAGAATTCTAAAAAAGAAAAACTCACTTTAAAATTTGTGAGTTTTTTTTGTTGTAAATATTTTACTAGTTTTTAATTTGATAATCTTTTTGTGTCGCCGAACATAATGATGTATTTTTTAATGCTCTTGTCAATTATGTTAGTTTCAAAAAAAATTAGCAATTTCGGTATTTGTTTGACTTAAAAGTATAACTTTGATAACCTAAAATGAGGAGCGACAAAATGTATAACGCAACACAAATAATTTACATAATAGCATCACTTGCCCTTTCGATTGGCATTTTAATTGGTTCATACTTTATTAAAAAACAAAAGCATAAAGATATGTTTTTAAAATTTTGGGCACTTGCTACTTTTATTATTCACATCAGTATAATGTGGGTAGATTACCTAAAACAAGGCAGTGCGAATGCGCCTAATAATATTCTATTTCCTATTTATTTTTGTAACGCGTGCATGTATCTGTTGATTATTGTAGCATTAATGAAAAACAAAAAAGGCAAAGCATTTTATTATTTGGCTACTTTTGTAGCTTATGCTGGCATGTTTGGAGCACTAATTACACTTTTTGAGTGCCATTATTTTGCAGGCGCTACACCCGATTTGAGTTGGGGAAGTCTAAAAAGTATGTTAAGCCATAGCACAATGTTAATTGGGTGCTTATATTTATTTGTTGGCAAATATGTAAAAATTCGAGTTAGCAATTTTATTCCTTTTACTTTTGGTATGGTCGGTTGTTTTGCGCTCGGCATGTTTATCAACTGGCTATTCGTGTTCTGCGGATTGCCAAATCCAAATTCTATGTATTTAGTGGAAAGTGCTTTAAGTGGAGTTCCGATTTTTAATGGATACACCATCGCTGGCATTATGTTTGCGTTGATTTTGATATTTACTTTGATTTGGGAGCAAATTTTTTACCGAAAACAGGATCGCTGGTACAATAATCTCAAATTGAAAAAATTAAAATAACTTAACAATGTCGTATTATTGCGCTATTATTGTATTTAATAATTGTTTTTTTGTAAATTATTAATAAAGGAGAAATATGTTAGAAATAAAAAACATATCGTACAAAGCTGATAACAAAAAAAGCATTATAAAAGATGTTTCCTTTTGTGTAAAAAATAATGAAAAACTTGTAATTACTGGACCAAATGGCAGTGGTAAGTCTACGCTTTTAAAAATAATTATGGGAATAATACAACCAACTGCAGGAAATATAATCTTTAACGGAAAAGATATAACCCACACTAGCATCACCGAAAGAGCAAATCTAGGCATATCGTTTACTTTTCAGACACCAATTACATTCAAAGGAATTACTGTAAAAAAGATTTTGGACATAGCAAGCCACAAGAACAATTCTGTATGCAATGCGTGTGATTATTTATCTCAAGTGGGCTTGTGTGCGAAAGAATACCTTAATAGAGAGTTGGACAACAAATTGTCAGGTGGAGAATTGAAAAGAATAGAGTTGGCGACTTTGCTTGCACGAAATACGGAAATAATGCTTTTTGATGAACCTGAAGCGGGAATAGATATGTGGAGCTTTATCAATTTGACAAACATTTTAAAAAATACTAATTCCACACAAATTATTGTGAGTCACCAAGAGCGAATATTTGATTTGGCTGATAGAGTTATAATTTTGGATAAAGGTACAATCAAAACAGAAGGAAAACCTGAAAATTTGAAAGAATACTTGGTAGATAATGGTTTGTGTAACAAAATCAAAAGAGGAGATGTAAATAATGACTAGTAAAGAAAAAGAACTTTTGTCTATTGTTTCATCCTTGCACAAAATTCCAAGTGGGGCATACAATATTCGTCTAAACGGCAAGTTGTTATCTAGAAATAGCACTTCTGATATAGAAATAGTTTCACAGAAAAACAATGATGGCATTGATGTTTTTGTGAAGCCAAACACCAAAAACAAAAGTATCCATATACCAGTAATTTTGTCTGAAGGCGGTATAGTTGACAAAGTTTTTAACAATTTTTATATTGGAGAAAATGCAGAAATTACTATTATCGCTGGTTGTGGTATACACAACATTAGTGACAAAAATAGCTCTCACAATGGCATCCACACATTTTATTTGGGTGAAAATAGCAAGGTAAATTATATAGAAAACCATTTTGCAATGGGAAATGAAGATATAGAAAAAAATTTGAACCCAAAAACAATTTTGAAATTGGGTAAAAATAGTAGTCTAAATATGGAAACAAATCAATTAGGTGGTGTGAACAACTCTGATAGAAGCACCATTGCTACATTGTCAGAAAACGCAACTTTAATTATTAAAGAAAAGATTTTGACGGAAGAACAACAAAAAACGAGGACATATTTCAAAGTCAACTTAAAAGGAATAAACTCAAAAGTTGAAGTAGTATCACGTGCAGTTGCTCGGGGAGTATCTGTACAAAAATTTGATTCTGAAATCGTGGGAGAAAACGCTTGTTTTGGACACGTCGAATGTGATGGAATTTTGTGCGACAGAGCAGTAATCCATTCTACTCCCAAAATTATTGCAAAAAATATTGATGCAGTCCTAATTCATGAGGCGGCAATAGGCAAGATTTCAGAGCAACAACAAAACAAACTTATGACACTGGGTCTTACACGTGAGGAAGCAGAGCAGTCAATTATTCAAGGGTTTTTAAATTAAATTGATTGACTTTATGTTGTGCAAAAACCTATTCTTAATGTAACAAAATTGAAAATGTTTTGTAATTTACATGGGCTTTGGCATCTAAAATAAAAATTGATTAATTTCACAAACTATAATTTATATTTTTAAAAGAGGGATTTTATGAAAAAAAGTACAAAAACACTGAGTTTAATTTTGTTTGTTTGCATGATTTGTGCAG
>JAQVLJ010000076.1 GCA_028704215.1 Clostridia bacterium | reverse complement strand
CACTAATTAATTTTAACATATCTTGTATTAGATTGTTTTGTAATTTGATTTTTAAATTTGGAATTATATAATCTAAGAAATATTTTTCTATGCTATTTAAAACTCTATCAGTCTGACTAGTTTCTACTAAATCTTTTCTAATATTATCTTTACAATTAAAAATCCTACTGACATTTCCTTTATCAATGGAAATGTCATTTTTTATTCCATTTGCCAAGTCATTGACTAAATCTTCATTATTACCATTATAGTATCTTCTTAATATTTGTGCATAACTTCCAAAACATAGTTTACTCATTTTTTCTCCTCTGCAACTTTTCAACAACTTTTCACCAACCATACTACAACGACAATACGAGGTATTTTTACTATCATATAGGCGTAAAGGTTGGACAAGCAAATGAAACTTCTAATCGCACTCATTATACGCAAAATCTTTGCGAAAGTCAAGTTTTCCTTTACAAAACTAAATAGAAGGAGGTGTCGAAGTATGACGGAAATTAGAAATTCTTGTGGAAAATTGTTGTGTCGTGTAGATACAAAAACAAAAACAATTGAAATTGTCATTAAAGGTCAAAAAACGTTAATTCAGTTTTTTGACAATGATGTCAAAATTACTAACGTTTGTGAGATAGCGTAAATCTCAAATTAAAATTTAATATATAAATCTGCAGACCGCAAGACGGCATGGAAAGCAAATCTCAATAGCTTTCAGCCGTCTTTTTGTTTGTGGAAAATCGGCTCTGCGGATTTCAAAAAATTCAAGGAGTCAGATAATGAAAGAAATTAATTACAAGTTTGTTGATGGAACAAATAAAACCATTAAAGTAGATGAAAAATTCTACAAAAATTATGAAGAAATAGAAACCCAAACAAAAAAAATAGAAAGAAAAGAAACTCGCAGACAAATTTCTCTTAGTAGTTTTATTGAAAAAGGAATTGAGTTTGAAGATAAGGATTCCTATATTGAAGAAAACTTTATCAAGCAAGAAACAAAAGAAGAAATTATAAATGCAATAAGACAATTAAATAAAAAGCAGCAAGATTTAGTTTATCAAGTGTTTTATCTTAACAAATCTTTGTCAGAAGTTGCTAGAGAAAAAAATATCAGTAAATCTACCATAACGCAACAAATGCAACACATTTATAAGAAAATGAAAGATTTTTTAAAGAAATTTTGATTTTTGAATTAACTTTTGCCTGTTTTTGTGGCTATAGGTAGAGGAACAAAATTATTCCTCAGGAAAAGGAGGTGCATTTATGAGTGAAACATTTCAAAAAGTGGCGTACATAGGTCTACGCAATGACGATGGTAGCTATCTCATTAATGTGCCTCTTTATATTAAGGTAAGTGAGGTGACGAAAAATGGTGTAACAAAAATGCAGGAGGATTTAATTCATAGGGTTTCTGAAATAATGATGGAACGATATGAAAAACAAATCAATGAAAAATTTAGAAAAAAGAAAAAGGAGAAGAAAAATGATGAAATTTTACAGAGTTGAGTGTAATTATGGTTGCAAGTATTTTAGATGTAAAGATGAAACATTTAATTACTTTCAAAAATGCAAAAACAAATATTGCAATGTAAGTGTTTGGGTTATGACTTTATCTAAATCTAAATTAACCAATAAAATTAAAGCTACACAAAAAATGATTGATTATTCGTTCACCAACTTTCCTGAGTTATAAATTTTTGCGGCAAAGTTTCATAAAGGTGGCCACCTCCGCAAAATTATATAACAAATTAAAAACTTAATAACTGTGCTATCTGGTTGCGGGCAAAAGCTTAGCTAACGGCATTAACGGGCAAACTTACAAAATATTTAGGAGGTCTAAAATGGCATTATTTAGTAAAGAAAGGCGTTGGTCTGTTCCAAACAAACGCGCCGATGGTTACGCCAAAGAGCGTAAAGCAAAAGTTCATCAACATGGACAAAAGGAAGGTAAAGAATTAACCGATTACGAAGCAGGTATGCGTAGTGGTTATTTACAATGTCAATCCGACCATGCAGGACTTTATAAGTACAAAAAAGCCCTTGGTGAAGGTAAATCCAAAGCTGAGGCAAAAAAGATTTCTAGAACAAAAGGAAAAAAATAATTGGAGGATATTATGGAAAAGAAAAAAAATCAAATTATCGTAGAGAGAGAAACCTTTGAAAAGGACGGAAGAACATATTTTTCTTACTTTATTAAAGGTCAAATTCGTGGAAAAGATGTGCGAGTTGCAGTTATTCCACCAGACAAAGGTGGTTATGCAGTATTAGATATTGTTTTTGGTAATGAAATGAAAGCAAATCTAAAAATAAACCCTTATGAAATTAAGGATGATACGACTGGCAAAGTAATCAAAGGCAATACCTACTCTGTACAAACAGTAGATGAAAATGGTGAAGTTTATGAATGCAATATCAAACCTTACAGAAATTCTGACAAGACACTATTAAATATGTTAATAAAATAAAAAATTAGAAGATGTCAGGTATATGTGAATAAGACTTATACCTGATTATTCTCTAAAAAGGAGATTAAAATTATGTTTTCAATAACAAATGTAATCGTTGGTGTTGTTATTGGTTTAGTTCTAGCAGTTATTATAGTTTTAATTCTTCAAAACACTGTATTTAAGGATAAAAAAATGACTATATTTTATGCTATCTTATTTATCCTGTTTGCAGTTGGTGGTGGTGTTGTTCAAAGCAACTACTTTACCGTACACGCAGAGGCAATGCCCACTCCACAAGAACAAATTGAAGAAATAACTACAACTATTGAAGATAATTGGAAAAACACAAATGGTGGTTTTACTTTTGAACAAATCAAAATAGCACAAGATGACAACGAATGTCCTTCGTTTGATGACCAAATTATAGGACTAAAATGTTATGATTTTGGCTCTTACATTGTATTTAGTTATGAGAATGCTGGAAGATATGAAAATGCTCTATTTTATAAGTCAAACAATGGTTTAATTCTTGATGGAGTCATAAATACTTATGCTTCACTTACAGGAATGAAATGGTTTTTTGCTTATGATTTAAGCACTTTTAGTTGGGTTGATGAATTAAACAAAGAACCTTACTATTATGAATATTACACGTTCTTTGATTGGAACAAATTATCTGGTACACATGATGACTTAGTTTCAGTTTCAAGACAAACACAAAAGTTTGTTAAATGGACTCACGAAGTAAGAACAAATCAAGATGAAATGGTGCGTTATGTTATGACAAATGCATCAAACTTAACCGCTCAAAACATTACTTCACACTTTATAAAGTTTGGAGATGTTGAACTTATTGGAACACGAAATACAGGTTTTGTAAAGATAAATAGTTTCTATAACTATCTATATGAACAAATCAAAGGTGAAAGTTTTAACACAGTCAAAATGATTGATGGAACAAATTGCCTTTGTATGCCAATTCCAACAGAAGAGCAAGTCAATTATCCAATTAGTACTTCTAAAAAGGCTGAATATGGTGATGCTGACTATTATGGAGTTTATCGATGCAATATTGGTGTAAATCTAACTTGGGTTAAAGGTAAT
>JAQVLJ010000019.1 GCA_028704215.1 Clostridia bacterium | reverse complement strand
ATTGTATTTTTGTATTTCCATGGCTTCATAAACATATTGTAATGAATTAAATACAACTTGTCATCATCAAGTTTTTCGCCCATTGGCATTTTGTTCCAGCCTTTGTCCAAATATACTACTTTGTCTTTGCAAATACAATTCAAATAATCTTGGTCTGGGGCAACAGTTCCAAAATTGTATGAATTCACCCAATTATAAAAATCATCCTCAATTTTGTTTTCTCTAAACTTATCCAAGTTCATAACTAAAACACCTGAGTTAAAATATTGCTTTTCGCTAACATCTAATGCATTAATTGCATAATATGTAAAATCTTTGCTGCTCCAAATTACCTCGTCCAATACCGCAGCAACATAATTATCTTTTAAATCAGTTTTGAACATATCTGCTACATCACGATTCAAAACAATATCAGAGTCTAAATAAATAGCTTTTTTGTATTGCGGAAAAAGTGATGGAATAAACAATCTAAAATATATCGATACAGAATAATAATCTCTTAAAGCAACTTTGTCTTTGATGCTCTCAATTTTGTCATTTACGTCTACTCGATTAATTTTGACATTTGACTGCTCAAATATTTTTAAGTATTCAAAATCCTTTTCTGTTATGTCATTGGTTAGTACATAAATTCTGTATTCATTTTGTTTACTTGATTTTTCTATTAGAGATTTTATTGCAACGGTCAAATACGGTAGGTAATTACAATCTGATGCAAAAAATATAGGCACCACTTTATCTATTGTTTTTATCTCCTCTGCTTGCTCAAATTCATTTTTTAACCTTATATAATCGTTTAATATGTCATCGAACTCAAAACATTTGTACACATTATGTAGTTTGTCAATATGCCATTGCTTAATGTTGATTGTGTGAAAATATGGAAAAAATCTTATTGTTTTTGCAAAATGACGTATAACAGTGTTTGCTTTCAATCTTTTTTGAGAATTAAATTTTGCAGGAATAATCAATTTACTTGTAGTCAATTTGTTTAACGCCGTTTGGTCTGGCAAAAACAACTTCTTTTTATTACACAACTCTTTTGTTTTTTTGAAAAGCCCTGTTTCTCGTATTTTTTTCAAATTTAAAAGCAGTACGCCTGCGTTAATATATTTTTTATTGAAAAACACTTTTCCGTAATAATCTAGCGCAGCAGCATATTCGTAATCTCTGATGTCTATTTCATACAATTCCTTAATATTGTTATATGCCATTGTATCGACATCTAAATAAAGTACTTTGTCGGGTAAATCTAAGTCATCTGCATATAACCTCAAAAATGTATAAGGTGAGTAACTAGTTTCTGCATTTGCAGAACTTAAAAGTTCTTCCTTGAAGTTTGCTAAATCAATTTTTTGTACAACGCTATTTTTATTTTTTTCTTTTACCAATTTGTCTAAAAATACGATTTGTTCATCTGTAATGGGTAAATAATTTGCATTGAAATCGTGCAAATCTACTGTCAAAATGTATATATTTAACTCGTCATTGTTATGTTTTAAAATTGATAGTATTGAAGTCAGCATCCCATCAAATACTTTTGTGTTTCCTGCGTACATTAAATTAATCATAAATTCTTTTCCTTTTTTATATAAATTATTTTTTCAAAATTGCTATTTTGGCTTCTTTCTTTCATTTTTTCGAAAATTTGGCATTGCAATTTTTCTTGCTGTTGCTTGGAATTTAATGTTTTGTCAGAATAAAATGGACCATCAATATAAATAATCATTTTGTATTTATTTTTTCGCTTTGTAGCAACGTATGTCGTTGTAAAACAGAATGCGGGAACATCAAACATTATCGGATATTTAAAAGATGCTGCCTTAAACGGACGTATGTCTGTATAATATGGCCACAAACGTGCTTCCGGATATACCACAACTGCTTTTTTTTGTCTAATTCGAGTTTTCAATGCAGATATGAAGTTTTTTGCCGTATCAATTCCAGTAGGCAATGGCATCGCACCAAGCATTTTGGTTGAGCTTTTTAGTATAGGAACATTTAAGTTCTTTGCATTAACTATAATATGTGGCTTGTTTTTACATATTATCGAAGGAGAAAATGCATCTGAAAGATTGTGTGTGTGATTGCCATAAACAAAATAGCCTGTGTTTTTGATATCTTTTAGAACTACTTTGTTTTTATATTTAATTTTTTTAATGCACTTACAATACACAAATGCTATCGGCAAAAACATAATATAGTAATAAATAAAGGAAATAATAAGATAAAAAATATTTTTATTTAGGTATTTATAATTTTTGTCAATCTTTTTTTCTTCAATTGAATTACCAAAAAAATCTTGGTCGAAGTCATCTGTATAATAGTAAATTTTTTTGTTTTTCATGTACCTTTCCTTTCGCCATAATAATATCGCAAAGTACTCAACTTTACCGATAGAATAATCATTATTTTTGTCTATTATTTCTTGACACAACTCTCAGGAAATGAGAGTCAATGCAAATTGCATATCAATTTTGCTTGATTTTATGTAAATTGTGTACCATAATATCTTTTATGGATAATATTAATACAATAATTTCAAATAATTTGGTACTTTTGAGAAAAAAAGCCAAATACACACAAGTTTATGTGGCAAATACTTTGAAGTATTCTGATAAAACAATTAGCAAATGGGAAACAGGGGAATTGGTGCCTAGTGTAGAGAACTTAATGCAACTATGTGAGTTGTATAATGTAACGCTAGATACTATTACTCGCCCGATTAATGAGGATGTGTATTGTAAAGTAAATGACTATTCAAAGCGAAACAAACTCATAATTTCACTTTTGGCGATAATTGCTGTCTGGATTATTATGACACTAGTTTTTGTTTATGCAAAAATAATTGCCGACTATAATGCTTGGAAGGCATTTCTTTGGGCAATACCTCTTTCCTGTGTGGTAGGTATCATTTTTAATTCGTTGTGGGGAAAAAATAAATACAACTTTTTGCTAATATCGTTTTTTGTTTGGTCTATAATTACTTGCATTTATTTACAATACATTCAGTACAATTTGATACCAATATTTTTTATAGGTATTCCTGTACAAATTGCTATCATACTTTGGTCAGGTTTGAAACGTAATAAGCGGGATAAATAAATTAAATGTTAACAACTTTTTAAATAGAATTTAATATAAAATTCGTAATATGCTCATAATAAATTGTGAGGTGATTTTTTATGGCACAATCATTCAAATCAGCAATTTCTTTTGGTTTGGTATACGTACCCATAACATTGCATGCTTGTGTAAAGAACAATGATGTAGCGTTTAATACTTTGTTCAAAAAAACTGGAGAAAGAATACATTACAAAAAAACATGTAGAAATTGTCCAGCAGAAGTATTTCAAGAGGATTTAGTTAAGGGTTATCAATATGAAAAGGACAAATATATTGTTTTAACTGATAAAGAAATAGAAAAATTGAAAACTCCAAAAAATAAATCCATTGAAATAGAAAGTTTTGTTAAATTAAGTGAAATTGACCCCATATATTTTGACAAGAGTTACTATGTGAAGCCTACTGGAGCAGAAAATGCTTTTTTGCTTATATTAAAGGCAATTGAATCAGAAAAAAAAGTGGGTATAGCAAAAACTGTACTAGGCAACAAAGAACAAGTCGTTGCTATTCGTTCAATTAACGGGCAGATGATATTGTATACTATGCACTTTTTTGATGAAATACAAACCACACCTATTCAACAAATTAAAGAAAAAGTAAAAGAAAAAGAATTGGATCTTGCAAAAATAATTATACACAATATGACATCAAAATTTGAACCAGAAAAATATAAAAACGATTACAAAGATAAGTTATTAAGTGCTATTGAAGACAAAATTGCCGGTAAAAAGATTAGTGGTGATGTTGGAACCATAATAAAACCTCGAAGTATAATTAATTTGATGGAGGCTTTGAAAAATTCTATCGAAAAGCCAAACAAAAAAACAAAAAATAAGGTAATTGAAAAAAATAAAATATCCAAAAAAACTAAAAAAAATAATATATCAAAGAGTGCATAAATGAATATTTTTGATATGGATATGTATCCTATGTTGCTAAATAGCGCTAATAAATCTTTTGATGATATTAATTATATATTTGAATTAAAATTGGATGGAATTAGGTGTCTTGCCTTTTGTGATAAAAACAAAACAATTCTAAAAAATAGGCATTTAAAGATAATTAATGAAAAATATCCTGAATTGTGCAACATTTACCAACAATGTAACGAGAATTGTATTCTTGATGGAGAAATTATTTATTTGGATGAAAAGGGCTTTCCAGACTTTAATACTTTGCAAAAACGTTCTTTACTTACCAGCAAGTTTAAAATATTGTATCAATCAAAAATAATTCCTGTTTGTTTTGTGGCTTTTGATATTTTATTTTGTAAAAACGATGATTTGACTAACCTGCCTCTAATGAAAAGAAAAAACATTTTGTCACAAACAGTAAAAGAAAATTCTTTTATTTCTATAAGTCGTTACATTGAGCGTTTTGGGAAAAATCTTTTCAAAAGTATAAAAAAATTAAATTTGGAAGGGATTGTTGCAAAGAAAAAAGATAGCTTTTATTTTGTCGGCGAACGTTCTAGTAACTGGATAAAAATTAAAAATACTATTTTTGAAGACTACATTATATGTGGTTTTACGATAAAAAATGGTGAAATGAGAGATATTATTATTGCAAAAAAAGAAGATGGTATATTAAAATATGATGGCATTGTATATATTGGTGCAAAAGAAATGGAAAAGAAAATAATTTGGAAATTTGCACAAAAAAACAAAGTGGCGCAACCAATATTCAAAAATCTGTCAGACGATATTACTTGGATAAGACCGCAACTTGTTTGCACGGTAGAATATTTACAAAGAACAGAAAGCAACCAAAGACGACAACCTATTTTTCGTGGCTTACGTACAGATTAATATATTAACATTTTATAGTTTTTATCATACTATATATTAGAGATACAAAAACTTCTTTTACATAGCAAAACTAAACTTTTGTTATGAATAAAAAAAAGGAGTTTTTATTATGTGCAATTTTAATGATAATTGTAATTGTAATTATAGGTGTAATTGTAATTATAGTTGTTGTAGTTATCGCGATAGATATAGACATTGCCCACCTGTAACACCATTACCACCTTTACCACCTTTGCCACCTGTTACAAATGTTAATGCAATTCAAGTACAGTTACAAAATGATAGTGGGGGAACAGTAGCAAACAATGCAAATGTGGTTTTTGATACACTTTTGCTAAATACTACGAGCAATATAACCTATAATTCAACAACGGGAGTATTTACTATTGCTAGACCTGGTATTTATAAAGTAAATTGGTGGGTTAATACAGATGGAGCTGAAGCAGCCACAAATATAGTATTCAGAGCAGAAATTGGTGCAAATGTTATAGCGGCATCATCACCTTCACCCGTTGTTACTTTGCAATTAAATGGTCAAGGTTTGTTTGAAGTTGGAATAGTGCCTGTCAATTTCGCTTTGGTTAATAGAACCGGAAATCCAGTAACTTATGGAACTAGCCTTATACAGGGTGATTTAATTTTGGAAAGATTATAAAAAGTTTTGTAACATTATAATTCTTTGCATAAAAAAATGGAAATTCACAAAAAGATAAATATTTAGCAAAGTATAAAAATAAAAAAAGTATTAACAAATTGTAATACTTTTTTATATTAAATTTATTTTGTTTCCGTGTTGATTACTATCTCATTTGAAATAATATTTGAATCAATACTTTTTTCTAACAGATCATCAGAATTTGTACTATTGCCAGTCAAGTTGTCAATATTTATTTTGCTTGTATGAGGTATTGGCTTCCAAGTTACCTTTACAAAGAAAGCAATACAAGTGGCAATAATACCTATTACGTCAAACATTGGGCACATCAGTACAAACCAAAGTTTTTTGAAAAAACTCATTTTTTTAATTCTTTTTCTCTCTACAAAAATAACGTATGAACTTAGCAAAGTATCAGTAAGCCAAGTCATCCCTATTCCTTGTATTAAAGCGAGCAGAATTGAGCCCGTACCAGTAATAAAAGTACCTAATGATATGAAAAAAGATATTCTCACAATATTATAAACTATGCCCCAAAAGAAGTTCACTATAACAATTGGAAAGCATTGCATAAATATGTCATAACAAGCAAAACTTTTTTGTTTAAATGTGCCAACTAAAAGCTGTTTGCCTTTTTCTGTAAAAGCTTGAAGGTGTCCCTTTCCCCATCGTATACGTTGTCTAAATGCAATTTTTAAATTAGTCGGTTGCTCATCAAAAAACTCGGCTTCATTGCAAAATGATATTTTGTAGCCTTTTGTAACAGCATCTGCCGTCAAAGCTCTATCTTCAGTAAGAGATACATAGTCCCAACCATCTTTTACAATTTCGCTGGCGAACAAAAAGCCTGTTCCTTGTATGTTAGTGGCCAAATGAAAATACGAACGAGGAATATGATTAAATCTATTTGAACGCAACCAGTGAAGCGCATAGCTCGCTGAAACCCAATTATCATCAAAATTCTTCGTATTTCTGTACGAAGTAATTATTTTTTCTCCTGAGTCAAACGCATCATTCATACGAGCAATGTAGTCAGTCATCAATAAATTGTCCGCATCAAAAACAAAAAAGCCCTCAAAACTGTTTCTCTTATAATCATCCTCAATTCTATCAAATAAAAACTGTAATGCGTAGCCTTTTGTTCGATGGTCCTTATCAAATCTTTCGTAACATATTGCTCCGTGATTACGAGCAATGGTTGCTGTCTGGTCAGTACAATTGTCAGCAACCACAAAAACCGTAATAAGTTCTTTTGGATAATCTTGTTTTGCTATACTATCTAATAAATTACCTATGACTTTTTCTTCATTACGTGCTGCAATAACTATGCCATACTTGTGGTTTTGTTTTGACTTTGGAAATTTTCTTTTCCAAAACATACCTACTATAATAAAAAATACTTTATAAGAAAATAATATACCAAAAGTAGTAACTATTATGCGATTAATCAAACTAAAAACTTCTAAGCAATTCATTTTTTTCTCACTTAATTTTTAGCATATCGCTTTTAATAAGTTAAGTCAATGTTTTGTTAAAAAATAGTATTATAAATTTAAAAATTTGACAAAAAAAGTAATATGTCTTTATGTGTTGATAAATTACTAAATTTGTACTATAATATATTTGAGTTGTACTAGGTGGGGAGTCAGCGGTGCCCTGTTACCAGCAACCCGCTATAGCTGGACTGATAGTATCGAGGGACAACTTTGTTTGTGTTTGAGTAGCGATGTATCATGTCGAAATCAAGGTCTTGTCCAACATCATCTTGTGAACCATGTCAGAGTCGGAAGACAGCAGCATTAAATAAGCAATGATGTGTGCGACGAGGTTGCTTTGGTGGAGTGCTATGTCGTTATGCCAGCAAGCAATTTGTCACAGAATATGTGTACAACTCACCAACAAAAAATCCACGAGACTTAATCGTGGATTTTTTTGTGTTTCTTTTAGTCTACACTGCACTCGCTCTCACTAATAATTGTCTGTGTGTGTTCGTATGTGCTAGTTTTAGTCATAATATTAATATTTGTAAATTCAATTTTATCTTCACTATATTTGAAACCTACTTCAAAATAGTACTCACCACATTTTGCTATAAATTTATTATTGCTAAACATTATTACATACGATTTGACTACTTCACCATTTTCACTTTTGTATTTTTCTTTTTCATCTGTAATAAAATTGTATGACTCATTATATCTTTCGTAGCCTTCTCCAAATACTAATGTTTCTGTTGAGTCACCGAGTTCAACATTGTACTCGCCTTCCAAATCAAAGTTAAATTCAAGTTTGCTACCAAGTTTTGAATGAGTAATTGGTTTGTATCTTATTTGGCTTACAAAATAGTCCAATGTAAAATTATTTTTTATGGCATCAACAACACGAGCCTGATAATATGTTAACCCATCACCTCTGATACTGTCTAAATAATTAAAATTACTTTTTTCTCTTTCCATGTCTTCTACGACTTCATCAAAAGATTTTTCAACTAATTCTGCTTCGACAACACGAACAGCATAATTGCTTGGACTTATAAATATCAAATCTCCATTCACTTGACCAACAATAAAACTTTCGATAATTAAAAGTTCATTATTGACAATCATCTTTTTGCCCGTTTTAATCAAATCCGTATCAATCTTTGATAAACAAGATGAGTCTTGGTCAATAGAAAAATTTTGCTGGTATATGCTAATTCTTCCGTTTTTTATACTAACAACCAAAGTTTTATCTGCATTATTTGTTCTAAATAAGTCGAAAGGATTAGAACCCTTTATTATGTATGTGTATTCTTTGCCATTCTCGAATTTAAAGTTAATTGGGCCGATAGTTTCACTAATATTTTCTATCATATCTGCATTTTTATTTTCAAAATCGTCAGCTATCGTAATCAAACTTTTGTATTCGCCGTATTTCTTTACAAAATCAAAAATTAAATTTTCTTTTTCAATAATACTAAGTTTACTATCATTTATAGAAAACAAAGCATCTATTAATTTCATAGTGTTCATGTCGTATTCTTGTTGTCCGCCCATTAAACCATCAAAATAATTTTCTTCTTCTGTGTAAACATAAGAGTCTCCAAGCCCATGAGTATGCCCCGTTTCATGTCTTAGAATTGGGGTAAATGATTCTATTGATATATCAGCCATATGTATAACGTTGAATCCAATTTGGGTAACCTCGCCATTTTTACCAATAGGTAAATTTGTCACACAACTTCTGAAATCTGAAGATTTTTTGACTATTTTTATGTTATATGGATCTAAAAAAGAAGAAAGCGGAATGCCTTTTACTACTTCAAACTTGTATGCAGAATTACGTTCAGCAAAAAATTCGTTCCATTCATCATAGACATTTTTTACTGCTTCTACCTTTTCATCAGAAAAGTCTTTATCTACATATACTTTGATAGTACCATAATCTTTTGGTATTTCAAATCTGGTATATTTTGTGTCTGAGTTTAAACTTTTTGTTATGTTAAACAAAAGGCTGTTTAGTTCGTTTTTTATATTTAAAAAAGTATCTGGTTCCAAATTGTAATTTTCCGCATAGTTTCCAGTATGAGAAGACGATATAAAATAATCATCTGCTTTATATTTACCAATTAATTCAGAAATCATTTTTGCATCTGGTAAATCAACTTTTTCTTGAGAGATTTGGTTTCCTACTATCACTGCTGACAAAAGCGACCCAAATAAAATAGTGTATTTCGGTACGTTTAAAATTTTATGAATAATATTATTGTTTTTGATAAATCCATTGCTGTCTAATTTTATTTTCATATAAGCAACCTTTTATAAATGTAAACACATTATATACTTTGAATACAAAAATGTCAATATCTAAAAATAGTTGATTAAATAACTGTATTTTGTTAAAATTAATTGTAGAGGTAATAATGACCAAAAATACAAAAACGATAAAAGAAAATATAATTGATACAAAGCAAAAAAAAATAAAAGTTGATACTAAAAAAATAAAAAAAGTGTCAAAAATTTCTGATATAAAAACAGAAAAATATAAAAAGGCTGACGTAAAAAAAGCAAAAGTAAAAGAAATTTTTTTATCAAAAAAGAAAAAAACAAATACAGATGAAGTTCTTCCCAATCAAGAAAGAGTTGAAAAAGAAAATATTATAAGATATAGTCCAGACACTAAAACAGGACTTAACCAAACTCAGATTGAAAAAAGAAAGGCACAGGGCTTAACAAATGTAAGTAGCGTAAAAACTTCAAAATCATTGGCTCGCATTTTTGCAGATAATATTTTGACTTTTTTTAATTTAATATGTGTTGTGGTTTTTGTTGCACTGGTTATGGTGGGTTCTATACGTGACTGTATTTTTATGATAGTGGTACTATTAAATACAATGATTGGAATAGTACAAGAAATAAAAGCAAAAAATACAATAGAAAAATTAACTCTTACTAATTCAAATTTTACAAAAGTCGTTCGTGACGGCCAACAAATTGAGATATACAAAAAAGAAGTTGTTTTAGACGACATTTTGTATCTTGCATCTGGTATGCAAATTGCTTCTGACAGTATAATAATCGATGGTCAAATTGAAGTAAATGAATCTTTGCTCACAGGTGAGAGTCTACCTATCAAAAAAGGCAAAGGTGATACTTTGATGGCAGGTAGTTTCGTATCTTCTGGTACATGTTACGCTCGCGTAGAAAAAATTGGCAATGAAAACTACATTGAACGTTTGGCTTCAAGAGCAAAAAGTTATTCACAACCTAAAAGTGAACTAATGTTTTCGCTTAGATTTGTTATCAAAATGATAGGTATTATAATAATTCCTTTGGGTATATTGATGTTCTTTAATAATCAAGAGTTTTATAACGGAGACCTTTACCTTACTGTCACAAAAACTGCAGGTAGTATAATCGGAATGATTCCAGCTGGTATGTTTTTGTTAACATCTGTGGCACTAGCTGTAGGTGTAATTCGTCTTGCAAAAAAACGTACTCTTGTACAAGAATTATACTGTATTGAGATGCTTGCACGTGCAAACGTTTTGTGTCTTGACAAAACTGGTACACTGACTGACGGTTCAATGAAAGTGCGCGAACTATTGTCTCTTAATCAAAAATTTTCTGAAAAAGATACAAAAAAAATAATATCGAGCATCGTTTGTTCGTTTCACGAAAATAATCACACTGCACAAGCAATCAAATCATATTTTGGTTCTACTTGCTATTACAATGCAGAAAAAACTATTCCGTTTTCTTCAGAAAGAAAGTATATGGGATGCAAATTCAAAAGTATCGGATCGTTTAAAATAGGTGCATATGAATATGTTTGCAAATCAGACATTAAATTAGAAAAACTAGCCAACTCATACGCAGAAAAAGGTATGCGTGTGCTTGCGCTAGTTCAAACTGATAATATTATGTCTCAAAACAAAGGTGAAGCTATTGCATTCATATTGCTACAAGATAATATTAGAAAAGATGCTCAAAAGACGATAGAATGGTTCAAACAAAACGCAGTAGATATCAAAGTAATATCAGGCGACAATCCGATGACTGTTAGCGAAATTGCGCGTCGTGTAGGTATAGACAATTATGAAAAATATATTAGTTTGCAAGGCATGAACAAGCAAGAGGTCATAGCAAGCGCAACAGAATACACTGTATTTGGAAGAGTTAGCCCTGAACAAAAAGCAATTTTGGTGCGTGCTTTAAAAGCAAATGGCAAAACTGTCGCAATGACTGGCGATGGTGTGAATGATATTTTGGCCTTGAAAGAAGCTGACTGCTCTATTGCAATAGCCGCTGGTAGTGATGCAGCACGAAGTGTGTCTCATTTGGTTTTGCTAGACAGTAATTTTAGTTCTATGCCAAATGTGGTTGCTGAAGGGCGACGCGTTGTAAATAACATCCAAAAATCATCTAGTTTATTTTTGATGAAAACTATATTTACAATTTTGATATCTATACTTGTTTTGATATTTAATCGTAACTATCCGTTTAGTCCAATTCAATTTATGCTGCTCGAAACTTTTATAATTGGTTTACCTTCATTCTTTTTGGCCTTGCAACCAAACTACAATATCATTCAAGGAAAGTTTATTTCAAACATTTTGAAAGCGGCATTCCCTGCTGGACTAGTATTGATTCTTAATATGATTGCAATTTATGTTTATCAGGATTATACAGGCGTTTCAACAGATGTTTTGGTTACCATGGCATCAATAGCAGTTACGGCGGTTGGTTTAATAATTCTATACACATTATGCAAACCATTTAACCTTCCAAAAGTTGTTTTGCTAGGTAGTATGATAATTGCTTGTGTATTGTGTATTGCGATAATGCCTTCATTCTTTGGATATGTTGCTTTGACACTAGAAAACATTCTTTTCATAATGGTTACAATACTTTTGTCGTATCCATTGTACATGATATTCAATAGGTCACTTGACTATATAAAATTTTAAGGCACAGAAAAAACGTTGTATGATGTATACAACGTTTTTTTAAAATCTAAAATAAGCCTTCGACCTTCCCAGTTTTGTCAATTGTCATATTCACAGCTGCGGGAGTTTTGCTAAGTCCTGGCATCAATAACATATCACCAGCTAGCGCAACTATGAATTCACTTCCATTTCGTATTTGAAGGTCTCGTATTGTCATATCAAAATCTTTTGGTACATTCAGTAATTTTGCATTATCAGATAATGAATATTGTGTCTTTGCAATTACGATAGGATAATTTTCAAGTTTTAACTGTTTGATTACTTGCAGAGATTTTTCCGCTTGTTCAGTTAATATGACTCTCTTTGCGCCATACACTTTTGTACATACTTTATCTATTTTAGTTTTTATATCATCATTCATCTTGTAGCACGGTGTAAAACTATTTTTTATGTTGCACATTTTTGATACTTCTTCTGCCAATTCAATAGCGCCCTTTCCACCCTTAGCCCATACTTCAACGGTGATTGCTTTTGCACCAAATTGACTTACTTCATGTTGAATCAAATCAATTTCTTCTTTACTATCTGTTTCAAATTTGTTTATAGCAACAACACAAGGTAAATTAAACACATTGTTAATATTATCCAAGTGTTTAATCAAATTGCGCATTCCTTCTTTTAAATAAGCGGTGTTAGGTTGGGATAAATTTTCTTTTGCCATACCTCCATGTAATTTTAATGCTCTTACAGTAGCAACTAAAACTATTGCATTGGGGGTTAACTTTGCTACCTGACATTTTAAGTCAAAAAATTTTTCTGCTCCCAAATCTGCGCCAAATCCCGCTTCTGTAACAACATAATCTGATAATTTTTGTGCTAGTTTTGTAGCAACTACGCTATTGCAACCATGTGCTATATTAGCAAATGGACCACAATGCACAAATGCTGGAGTGCCACCCAAACTTTGAACAAGGTTTGGTTTTAGTGCTTGTTTTAACAAAATAGTCATAGCGTTTTCGGCTTTTAACTGTTTTGCGTAAACTGGTTGTCCGTTTTTGTTTAGTCCGACTATAATATTCCCACAACGTCTTTTCAAGTCTTCAATATCTTTTGCGAGACACATTATTGCCATAACTTCACTTGCTGCAGTAATATTAAATATATCGTTTCTTTTGGTGTCTTTATTATTAGAATTTGCGACAACTATATTTCTTAGTGCCCTATCATTGATGTCCATGCATCGGTTAAAGTAAATGTTGTTTCCATCTAATTGTAATTCGTTTCCTTGAAAAATATGGTTATCAATCATAGCGCTCAACAAGTTGTTTGCGCTTGTGACTGCGTGAAAATCCCCAGTAAAATGTAAGTTGATTTCTTCCATTGGAACAATTTGAGCAAAGCCACCACCAGTTGCTCCACCTTTTATGCCAAAAACGGGACCAAGTGATGGTTCTCTAAGTGCCAAAACAGTATTTTTTCCAATTAAATTAAGTGCATCTGCCAAACCTATACTAACGGTAGTTTTGCCTTCGCCCGCACTAGTAGGATTAATTGCTGTAACTAAAATAAGGTTACCGCATTTGTTAGATTTTACTCGTGAGTAATCTATTTTTGCTTTATCATTACCAAAACATTCAACATAATCTTTGGAAATTTTTAACTTCTGAGCCACCTCAAAAATTTTTGGTAATTTTTTGCTATATTTTCTTGCAATTTCTATGTCTGTCATTTGATTGCTCCTTTTGGTTAATTTTATATTTTTGTTACAAAAAAGTAAAGATATTTGTTATTTATTTATATTATTTCAAAAAAATGAATATTTTTCATTGATTATTATACCATAAAACTAGGAGACAATTATATGAAAACAATTGATGTAAAACTATTAACAAAAATTTTTCAGAATGCAAAACTTGGCTCGCAAAGTATAGAAGAATTATTAGAAAAAGTAAAAGATGAAGGGTTCAAAACAATAGTCAGCAAACAGCAAAGCAACTATGATTTTATTGCAAAAGAATGTGAAATGTTGGCAAAATCAGTTGATGTAAATTTAAAAGACAACTGTCTTTTGACCAAAACAAAACAAGCGACTATGGTAGGACTATCAACATTACTTGACCAGACGACAAGACACTTGGCTGAGATGATGATACAAGGTTGCACAATGGGAATTATAGACATCATAAAAAATCTCAACGACTATCACTGTGCGGATGAAGAAATACTAAAACTTGGTAAACAACTTCAAACAATGCAAGAAAAGTATGTTGAAGATTTAACAAAATATTTAAAATAACATTAGTACAAATTTTTACAAAAAATATTGTTTCTACCAAATAAAAAAATTAAATTGCGTTTGGTAGTTTAGATCGGAAGAGCACACGTCTGA
>JAQVLJ010000075.1 GCA_028704215.1 Clostridia bacterium | reverse complement strand
ATTATTGACAACACTGAGATGATTTTTTAAAGTAGGCAAATAAGATTCGATTTTTTTCTCTTTGTAATGAAAATACAAAGGAAAAGCCGCCACCACAAGTCCACATATCGCAAATGGTGTCGCAATAAGTCCCAGTCCAATAAGTCCAACTGTCACAATAGATGAAAATTTTTTCAATTTCGAATAAAATGGTGCCACTGTTTGTAACACTTTTTGAGTTTCTACAACTTCACCAACGTATTCTTTAAGATAATTTTTTGTATCTTGCAATTCATTTTCAGGTATATATGATATTTTGTTTTTTATATCTTTTAATGAATTTTCAAAATCAATAAGTTCATTTTTTTTCATGCATTTATTCCCTTATCTGTATTTTTTCGATTTTTATTTATGTATTTTACTACAAATAAAGCATTTTGTCTATACCCAAAATTTTACAACTTTTTTAATAATTATTGTACTTTGACATATAAATAAGATATGAAAACATTGGTGTTTACCGGCGGAGGTACCGCTGGCCACGTTATGCCTAACATATATCTATTGGAAGACTGCAAAAACCATTTTGACAAAATTTTTTATATAGGCAGATATAATGGCATCGAAAAAGAAATCGCTCAAAAATATGGTATTGAATACTACGGCATTCCATCAACAAAATTTGATCGCACCAAACTTCTAAAAAATATTTTTGTCCCATTTTTACTTTTAAAAGCGAAAATATGTGCAAAAAAAATCTTAAAAAGGCTCAAACCCACAGTTATAATGTCAAAAGGCGGATACGTTAGTTTGCCCGTCTGTATGGCTGCAAAAAACCTAAAAATTCCGATAGTATCACACGAATCTGATTATAGTCTAGGGTTAGCAAACAAGCTTATTTTAAAGCTGTGTAACACTATGTGCGTAAACTTTGAACATCTGCAAAAACAAAGTCCCAAGATAGTATACACAGGTGCAATTATTTCAAGCGCTTTTGACTCAAAAAATATTACCAAAACAATTCAATTCAACATATCTCCAATCAAAAAAACACTACTGATTATTGGTGGCAGTCAAGGAGCAAAAGCGATAAATGAGGCCGTATTCAATAGTCTTTCCGCCCTTACCCAGTATAATATTATTCACCTTGTAGGCAAAGGCAATTCTCCCACTGCCTTGCAATCAAATTTACACCCAAACTATAATGTTTTTGAATATTTCGACAATATGCCCTACCTATACTCAGTAGCGGATTTGGTTATAGGAAGAGCAGGTGCGGGAGTCGTGTTTGAAAGTGCATATATGCACAAACCAATGCTGCTGATTCCGTTACAAAACTCTTCTACCCGAGGTGACCAAATTCAAAACGCAAACTATTTTTCTCAGCACAAATGTGCAATGATTTTACCACAATCAAATATGAACACAATCACCCTTTCAAAATATATAGGCAAAGCTCTTTTTTCAGCAGAATGTATGAAACAAAGCCTAAAAAAACTCGACCTATGTAAAGGTCGAGAAAAAGTATTGACCGAAATATTAAAACTTACAAAATAGTTTTTATTGTTTGCCTAGTTCCTCAAAATTTGAAAAATCTATTCTAAAATATCCCTGTTCAGCCTGACACAAAGGACAAATTTTTGGTGCAGTTTTACCTTTCACCACAAAACCACACTCGTCACACTTAAACCAAGCGGCGTCATTTGATTTGTACAACTTTTTAGTCTTTAATGCATCACTCAAAAGTTCCAAAACCCGCTTATGTTGTTTTTCCACCTCTGCCACTTTCAAAAACAAATCTGCAATATCTTTATATCCTTCGTCACGGGCAATTTTTGCAAAAGCAGGATATACATTTTCTCCTGTAGATTTTTCATTTTTTGATTCGAGCAAAAGCGTAGTATACAAATCACTTTTTTGGTATGGATAACCAGCATGTATTTCTATATTTTGCACGCTATCCGCTCCATATTCGTTCAATTTGTTAAAAAATTGCTCTGCGTGTGACATTTCGTTATGTGCCAAAGTTCGGATAAAATTACTTAGATAAGAGTATTTTTCTTGTAAAGCCATTTTGGCCAAAAATTGATACCTTGCACCCTCTTGGCACTCCCCAGCAAAAGCCCTTGCCAAGTTTACTTTTGTAACGCTATCTTGAAAATTAACCATAGATTCTCCTTTTTCACAAAGTAGATTATTTGCTACAAAATACAATTTTATTCAAGTAGTGACAAAAATACTAGTAAAACAAATCAAAACAAAATATCTGATTGACAATACCGCAAATTTGTTTTAGAATGTTGCTACCGATGGGGTATCGCCAAGCGGTAAGGCTCTGGTCTCTGAATCCAGCATCGGTGGTTCAAATCCACCTACCCCAGCCACATGAACTATTAGGAGTATTATGTTAAGAAATTTTTACGAAATGGTACAAAACAGACGTGAAATTAAAAAATACCTAAAATATTTTTCACAGTCAATGTTTCAAAAACTAAAACAAAGAGCGTATAAAAAAGTCAAAGTCAAAAGTGAAACAGTAAAGCAAAAAGCTACCCCTATTTTAAAATCTAACGAAAATGCTCTGTAAAAATAATTAAAACATTTATTTAAACATAATCTAAAAACATTTATTTAAACATAATCTAAAAACATTTATTTAAACATAATCTAAAAACATTTATTTAAACTAATACATTAATCAAAAAAACTCTTGCACAACGCAAGAGTTTTTTGTTGTTAATTAATTTCAGTTTTCACTGGCTCGTGTTGTACTTAATAAGAAAATCTAAGTTTGGTATGCCAGAAAGGTTGTTTGCGTAACAATAAAATATTTTTATTACAACAATGTACGTAAAAACAACTTACCACAATTGGTAAGTTGTTAGCGAACAACGGGCGTCGATACACGTAAGCCCCGGCAATCCCGCACTGGCTCGTGTTGTACTTAATAAGAAAATCTAAGTTTGGTATGCCAGAAGGGATTCGAACCCCTGACCCTCGCCTTAGAAGGGCGATGCTCTATCCAACTGAGCTACTGGCACATATTAACTTGTTTGTACATTTTGTTGTTTTACTCTGTCCATTTGTACTTTTTTTTGGATAGAGCTATCGGTTTCACCGATGCCGCTTCGCAACGCTGCTCAATTTTTGCTCTTAAATTTCGCTTTTGCTCATATTATCGCATTTCGCAGAGTCTTCACTATCCACTTTTACTCACCCGAGTGTGGATAGTTACGACTCTATCCAACTGAGCTACTGGCAAATAATGGAGCGGGTGAAGGGAATCGAACCCTCGTAACTAGCTTGGAAGGCTAGCGCTCTACCATTGAGCTACACCCGCGTGATTACAATTTGTATTATCAAAAATGCATTAATATCATAACATCATAAACAACTAATGTCAACAAAAAGATTTCAAAAAACTTAGTTATTTTTCAAAAAAAAAAATATTTTTATATATTTTATTATTCTACTATGTCACAAAAATCATATTTTAAAAATTTAAACAAGTTACAATTTTTTTCGAAAAATCACTTGAAAATTTTAGTTATGTAGTGTATACTACAAAAGTCTTTCGCAAAAATGATGTTTAAAAATCATATAAACATATAAAATATTAGACTGACAAAAC
>JAQVLJ010000018.1 GCA_028704215.1 Clostridia bacterium | reverse complement strand
ACAGCGAAGTACAAAAATATATTAAAGACATAAATTACAAAACTTTGAACGAATTGAGATTAGTTGAAACTTACCAAGACTAAAAATTGGGCGACAAAAAAAGCGTTACTATAAAATTTGTTTTGGGTTCACAAAATAAAACTTTGACTACAGATGATGTAAAGATTTTTACAGAAAGAATAATCAAAGTACTTTCACAAAAGGGAATAGCCCCAAGATATTAGCCATTGACAAGAACCAAAATATGTGTTATATATTAACAAATAATTATAGCTTATATAGAAACTGCACAATAAACTAAAATACAATGCTAATTTTGAATTACGGGGGAAAAAAGCAATGGAACAAGTTTACGATTTTATCATATCAAACAAGCTCATCAAACCCGATGAGATTATCGGTGTTGCGGTCAGTGGTGGGCGAGATAGTATGGCGCTTTTGCACTACCTAAATAGCATAAAAGATAAACTAGATTGTCAAGTTTTGGCAGTTAACATAGACCATTGTATCCGTGAAAATAGTGCAAATGATTCACTTTTTGTTCACGACTATTGCGAAGAAAACAACATTAGATTTTACAAATTTAAAGTCGATGCTCTCAAATTGGCTCACGAACAAAACTTATCTACCGAACAAGCAGCTAGACAAGCACGATATGGTGTTTTTGAAAGTTTAATCCAAAAAGGTGTAGTCAACAAAATTGCACTCGCTCATCATACTAGCGACCAAGCAGAAACTATTTTGCTCAATATTTTTAGAGGCACCGGTTTGGCAGGCGCAAAAGGTATGGAAGCAAATAGAGAAAACAAATTTGTACGACCATTTTTGGATACTTCTAGAGAAGAAATAGAAAAATATATTGCTCACAACCAAATTCCTTATGTAGATGATGAAACCAATAGCCAAAATGATTTTACGCGCAACTATTTGAGAAATGTGGTTATGCCATTATTGAACAAAAAATTTCCGAGCATAGAAAAAAATGTTATCAATTTTGGAAAAATTTGCGAACAGGATGAAAATTATATCAACAGTCAAATTCATATGGGAGCAATTACAAGTTTGAATCAAACTAGTCGTATTCCTTTGACTTACTTCAATTTTGCGCCTTCTATTATTAATCGAATTGTGCTTAAAGTATTGAATAAATACAGCAAAAATGTGGGAAATATTGAAAGTAAACATGTCGCACAAGTATGTGAATTTGCAAAAAATAGTCAAAACGGAGCACTAATTTGTTTGCCAAATGGCATCAAAGTATACAAAGAATATGATTTTATCACAGTTACGCTTACTGCTAACGCAAAGTTGACTGCTGTTCACAAATTTAAAAAAGGAACAACTTACCTTGAAGGTTATGGAAGCATCATAGTAAAAGGTTCTCAAAAATTGGGCGAAAGTGATAGTAAAACCCATTATATTGATGCAGATACTGTACCTGAAAATGCAATTTGGAGATTTAGGACAGAGGGTGACACTTTTGCACCTTTTGCCAACGGTACAAAAAAATTGAAATCATATTTGATAGACAAAAAAATACCACAACGTTTGCGTGATACTATACCAGTTTTGGCAGTAGAAAATACAATCTTAGTTGTAGCCAACGTGGAGATTAGTGACAAACTGAAAGTTACGGAAGATACAAAAAAAATTTACAAGATAAACTATGAGCAAGATTTGGTATAAAAAGGTAAATAATGAATAAGTACAAGGATAAATTGATTCGTGTTTTCAAAGAAGACTTGGAATTGCTTCAAGATAGTCCGAAAAAGTTTTGGAGAGGAATAAAATACATAGAAGCAAATGCTTTTTTAGCATTATTTGATTTGGAAAATATAATTATACCTGAAAGTATTGTTGATATTGGAGAATATGCGTTCAGTAGTTGTTATAATTTAAAAACAGTTTTATTGCCGTCAACGCCTATCAAAATCAGAAAAGCCGCTTTTGAAAAATGTAATAATCTTGAATTTATTAACCTTGAAAACGTACAAACGATAGGTGCATACGCTTTTTATAATTGTAGAAAATTAGATGAAATATTATTGCCAAAGGAAATGGATTTTCTTGGCGAAGGGGCTTTTGAATGGTGCAAGTCATTGAAAACTATTAAATTGCCAGAAAACACCAATATTATAAAAAAAAGAATGTTTAAGGGGTGTGAAAGCTTAGAATACGTTGAAATGCCTTCGACTGTTGAGAGAATTGATGATATGGCTTTTGAAGAGTGTAAAAAATTGAAAGTAAAATTGCCATATTATTTAAAACAAATAGGAGAAGTAGCGTATTGTACTTGTGATGAATTAGAAGAGTTGCACATACCACCCTATGTAAAAAAAATTGGCGAATGTGCTTTTAGAGATTGCAAAAATCTAAAAAAAGTGTACTTATATAACGAAAATATTATTGTACCAAACAATGTTTTTGATGATGGAGTCGAATTTGCAGTTGGCGATATGGAATTTAAAGAAAAAAATACAAAAAAAACAAACGAATTATAACAAAAAACGGGCTGACGCCCATTTTTTTTGTTATAAACAAAGCCTTTAAAAGTGAACATCTTTGTTGCTAAAAATGTTTAATTTATTTTTTTGGATTGCAATGTCAAATTTGTCAAAAGTATAAGACTCGCCATCCAACTTTGCATCGATTTTTTCTTTTGACTGCAAAGTGATTTTGTTGACCCAAAATTGTTTTGTATAATCTCTATAAATGTGTTTGCCTTTGAAAATATCATACAGAAGTTTGATACGTGAAATTTTTGTATTCGAAATAGCCACAACGTTAAGCCGTGCGTCTTGCAAGTTTGACAAAGGACTTATTCGCACATAGTTTTCGAAATATTCACCATTACATACCGCTAATTGTAGAACATTTACATCTTTAATATCATTGTCGTTGAATTGCATGTCAACATTGATGCCCTTATATTTTTTGAGCAAAAAGAAAGTGTGGGGAATAGTTTTGTAACCTAAGTTTCTTTTAGTTTTTTTGTACAACTCTACGTTAAGTCCCAGCGAAACACTATTGACGCAATACAAGTCGTTACATAGAATACAATCAATCTTTTTTATATTTCCTGACAATATATCTTGTGTTGCCTTAATGTAGTTTTTGTTTATACGAAGAGATTTGCATATATTATTGTTACTACCAGCACGAATTAGTCCAATTTTGATTTTGTCTATTACTTCACTTGCTCCATTCAAAACTTGATGAATGGTGCCATCTCCACCAATGATTATGAATTCTTTTTCACCTTTATTGCATAATTCTTTTGTAATATCTACTATGTCGCCTTTGTTTTCTGAAAAATATACGCAATATTCTGCTTTTTGTTCTTTCAAAAAACCTACCACTTTTCTAGTGATTTTTTTTGCTTTTTTATTTCCCGCGTACGGATTTACTATCAAATTGTACATATTTTCATCTATTAGTATTTACATTATAGTCAAAAATATATGAATTGTAAATTATTTTGATTGTTTAATTTGTTTTTTGGCTTACATTTGCTAAAATGTAATTATGAAAGTAACAAAAGAATTAAAAGAATTGGCTCAGATTTTTGAACCATTAACAACTTTGTATGTTGTTGGCGGAAGCGTTAGAAATAGTTTGATGGGTATGCCTTATTATGATATAGATATTTGTAGTGCTATATCTCCTCAAAAAGTAAAAAAAATCCTTGAAGAAAGTGAATACAAATGTACTCCTATCAATGAAAAATTGGGTACATTACTTATTACACGTAATAGCGAAAGATATGAATATACCACATTTAGACACGATAGTTACAACAAAAAAGGTACACATTTACCGAGCAAATCTAGTTTTACACAAAATATTATACTCGATTGTCTGCGTCGAGATTTTACTATCAATGCTATATATTATGATATATTAAAAGATAATTATCTTGATTACGTTAAGGGAATTAAGGATATTAAGAAGCGAAAAATTTGTACAGTAGATTCGCCTCAAGTAACCTTTTATGACGACGGGCTAAGGCTTTTAAGAATGATACGTTTTGCTTGTGAGTTGAATTTTAAAATAGAAAAAAACACCTTAAAACAAGCACGAAGGAATGCATGCAATTTGAAAGAAATATCCGCCGAAAGAATAAGACAAGAATTAATCAAAATATTGCATAGTGACAAAACTTACAATCAAAAATCAAACCGTTATATATATGGTACAAAAATTATTAATAAATGCAAATTTTTGCCAAACATATTTGATTTTAAAATAAACAACAAAATTAAATTTAAAAACTTGGAAAATTACGGTGACAAAATCGATAGGATGACCCTTTTTTGCATAGATATATACAATGCGTGCGGTTATGACATCGAAAGTTTTGTAAAAATTATTGCAAAAAATATTTGCTTAACCACGGCAGAAAAGATTTATATAAAAAAAATACTTTTTGCTTTGATTGACCTACCAAGTTTTGACAATGATTTTATGATAAAAAATTTTGATATTTTGCCAGAGCTTATACTTTTGGGACACAAAAAAGTTTGCAAAAAACTTAAAATCCTATATACACAAAAAATCACATCAAAAGCACCTACCGATGTTTCAAAACTCAAAATTAGTGCCGCAGATTTGATTAAATTGGGAGCGCCCAAAATAGAAATATCTAGATTGTTAAAGGAAGTACTTTTGTACGCTTTTGAAAATCCCAACTATAACAAAAAATCTTATTTGACAAAGTTTGTAAAATCAAAACTTAAACTGGAAAACACGAAGGAGTAAAATATGATAACATACGTACTACTTGGAATTGTTGGTGTTTTGTCAATAGCATCAATAATAATCAATATTTCTTTGTACAAAAAAAATATTACATTAGGACAAAATGGCGATTTTCGTGCGATAATCGACAATATCAAACAGACTAATTTTGATAGTTACAAACTTATTCTTAGTAGCATAAATGATAGCGAGATCCGAACTCAAAACACAATAACTAACAATACTGGACTGCAAAAAATGGAGTTTGAAAGCATCCAAAAGAAAGTAGATGATTTAACAGAAAGAAATGAAAAGAAAATCGAAAAATTGACCATGGATGTCAATGAAAGCCTGAAACAAATACGAGAAAGTAACGAAAAGAAATTGGAAATGATGCGTGCTACTGTAGACGAAAAGCTTAACGTGTCTTTGAGTCAGCGCCTTAATGACAGTTTTTCAAAAATTCAGCAAAGTATGGAAAGTGTAGGTACGCGTTTGGGCGAAATGAAAGCGCTAGAAACAAATGTAACTGATTTGAAAATAATGCTTGGCAATGTAAAGAGAAGAGGCGTTTGGGGAGAAGTAACATTAAACAATCTTCTGGAACAAATGCTTTCACCTTACCAATACAAAGCCAATGTTCAAGTAAAAAATAATACTAGCGAAAGAGTAGACTTTGTTGTGGTAATGCCGGGCAAGGATGACAAGGATATATTTCTACCAATCGATAGCAAATTTCCATTGGAAGACTATTACAAACTATCAGAGGCATCTGAACGAACCGATGTGGAAAATATTGAAAAATATCAAAAAGCACTGTCAAAAAGAATAAAAGAAGAGGCAAAAAAAATTCACGAAAAATATATCAATTTGCCTATAACAACAGATTTTGGAGTTTTGTTTTTGCCAATTGAAGGTTTGTATGCTGAGGTGGTAAAAGATGTATCTCTGATAGAATTTATACAAACCAAGTACAAAGTAATGGTATGTGGACCTACTACGCTTGCTGCTTTTTTAAATAGTTTGCAAATGGGATTCAAAACTATGTACATCGAAAAGAGAAGCAGTGAATTGTGGAGATTGCTTGCAACTTTCAAAACTGAGTTTGAAAAATTTGTTCAGTTATTACTCAAAACACAAAACAAATTGTCCGATGCAAATATCAGCATTGAACAGGCGACAACATCTTCTCGAAAGATTGCAAAAAAATTGGGAGACGTTACACATATTGTTGGGCTAGACTTTGTAGAAAATGATACATTACCAATAACTGATAACGGAGAAAGCGACTCAGATGATGAAGGCTCACAAGATTAGTAAAGAATAAAATCAATATTCAAAAAATACACAACGAATATTGATTTTTTTTCTACACAACATATTTTAATGAGAGGGCGAGATTTTTGTAAAGTTTTTGAAGTAATAATTATTTTTGTTACAATATTTTTTTGCTCTTTTTTGTATGTAAAAATTGCAAAAAAAGAAACTTATCATACATATACTTCACATACAGCAAATATACACCCAACTACATATAAAGAAGTCTTAGATAACACCAAAATAAAGTTTGTATTTAACAACAAGACTTGGCATTATGTCGCTAACAAACATACATTAAAAAGCAATATTTTTGACAAACAATTTGAGCTAACAAAGTACAAACGTAATGGTACAAAAGATGAGCGAAAAAAAATGATACAAAGAGCAATTCAAAGCGGCATTTCAAAGCAAATGGCGTTTGATTTTATGTACAGCGGTTTAAATGAAGCGATAGCAAATATTGAACAAAACATTTTTAAAAAAGCAACAGATGCTTCTCTAAAAGTTAAACCAAAATCTGAGCAGATTTTTTTTATAAAAGATGAGATAGTTGGTGTAAAATTAGATTTAATCAAATTGTACGAAATGATTTATGAACAATATCAAAAAAATGATACTTTTGTTATCAATGTCCCTGTGAAATATACTTATCCCAAATTGACCGCAAAGAACCTAAAAGAAAAGACATGTTTTAGAGGAGGGTTCAGTACAAGCATTGCAAACTCTATGGCGGAAAGAAAACACAATATCTATTTGTCCTTACAAAAAATTAATGGATTGAAAGTGTCGGCTGGCGAAACAGTTTCCTTTAATACAATAGTGGGAAAGCGTACTGAAAAAAATGGATATAGAAAAGCAAAGATTATTTTTGATGGCGAATTTGTTGAGGGTGTAGGTGGAGGAGTGTGTCAAGTATCTACTACATTATACAATGCACTTTTGCTTTCCGACTTAGATGTACTTGAAGTACATAAGCACAGCCAACCTATCAGTTATGTACCTGTCGCACTTGACGCGATGGTAAATTACGGTACTAGCAATTTGGTGTTTAAAAACACTACCAATTCGGATATTTACATAATAGTTCGTCATAGCAGTGAACAAATCAAAATATCTATTTATGGCACGCCACACGAAGATGGTGTTTCATACAAAACAATAAGTGAAATTGTGCAAAAAACACCAGCAGAAGCAATGGAAACGAGGATTGATACTAAGGGGGAATATAGTGACAAAGTAACTTATGAAAACGAGAGTTTTGTACTCAAGCCAGCACGAGATGGGTTAGTTGCAAAAAGTTATCTATGCAAATACAAAAACGGAATTTTGGTACAAAAAAAATTTTTACGCCAAGAAACTTATAAACCAGAAAATGGAGTACGTGTATTTGGAGCAAAAAAGCAAATCGACATTATAGATAATTAAAAAATACACCAAATAAAATTTGATGTGTTTTTTTTTAAAAAGTCAAAATTTTAAGCCTTGGGTACCTCGGGTACCTTGGGTACATTGGGTACCAAATCATCTGGATCAATAGTGCCTTCTATTAACCAATTTGATAGCATATAGAAAATTACTATTAACAATATTACTGCAACAACTGATATAATAACATTGATAAGATTCTTCTTTGCTTCGTCACGTTTGCTTTGGTCATCGGCTTGTGCCATTTTTACACCTAGCACAATAGAGTAGATTGCACCAACTGCTGACATAATTATTAGTGCTGGTGAAACGATTGATTTCAAAGTATTTGCAATTTGCACTACCCAATATTTTGAAGCGCCTACTTCATATTCCGGCTTTACAGTTGCAAGCAAAACACCTTTATTCAAAAATGAATTTGCCAAACCAAATAAAAATAATTTCATATGTAAACTCCTTAACAATAAATATATTATACCAAATAAAACATTTAATGCAAATATATTTTGAAAAGATTTTTTAAAAATATTGACTCAAAATAAACAAAAAAACTGTGTACACAAAAATACACAGTTACTTTATTTTAATTTAAAAAATTAATTAATTGATTATACTGGGAAATTATCTGTGCCAATCCACTCGCCAAGCATATAGAACAATACAATTAACAAAACTGTAGCAACGACAGCGATGATGACATTGATTAGATTTTTCTTTGCTTCATCACGTTTGCTCTGGTCATCTGCTTGCGCCATTTTCACGCCAAGAACGATTGAATAAATCGCACCTGCTGCACTCACAATAATTAGTGCTGGTGATACAATAGATTTTAGTACTCTCACGATTTCAAGTACCCAGTCAGGAGTAGCAGCAAGACTGCCGCTAGACAATGACATAAATGAATTGGCTATGTTATACAAAATAGTAGACATACTTTTCCTCCAAAATTTTTATAATTAAATTTTATCATATATTATTTGCAAAAAACAACTAAATTATAGTATATTTTATTTTTTTTGAAAATATTTTTTTATTTACAAATAAGATTATTAAGTGAAATAAACATTTTTTCATAATATAATTTTTATTTTATTGGAATTAATATTTTATTTATTATTATTTTCGTATTATTATTTATAATTTTTATTTTAAATTATTTTGTTGACATGGCCCAAGTTTTATTCTACAATATTTTTATAAAAAGAGGTTTGTATGAACAAGACATTAAAAAAAGTATTGATATTTGTAGTAGCACTAGTCTTTTTGTTTGTATTGGCGATACTTATCAAAGGTTTTGTAGATACTGGCAGTTTGACCTTTAGCCCATCTTACTTGACTGATCCTGGTACATACACTTATTTTGGTGTCGGTGTATTATTGCTGTTGTTAAAATATCTTTATGATGCAGTTGATGGTAAGGGCGGCAAGAAAAAGGGTATACAAGCAGACAAAGGAAAAGACGATTCTGGTAAAGAAATGCGCCAATACTATGATAGCGACTGGATAACAGAAAAACAGCTAAAATCAGACCCAGCATACAACTATTGTACTTCCGTTAGTATTCGTGGCATGAAAAATGATGGTATATTAGTTCGTGCAGAAAAAAGAAATAATTTGATTGATGTAAATTATGTGGAACCTATTCATACATTAGTAATAGGTACAACATCAAGTGGTAAAACTACACAATTTCTAGAACCTACTATTCAGTTGATGTGTATGACAAAAGCAAAACCAAGTTTTGTTATCTCAGACCCCAAGGGTGAGTTATACGACCACCATGCAATGAAATTGCAAAAAGAGGGTTACGAGATTCGAGTGCTAGATCTTAGAAATCCATTTTCTTCAACAAAATGGAACCCAATGAGCAATGCCTATGAAATGTATCATAACAGTTTCAATATGGAACGCTTGGTAAAAAAACATTTTGCTGGTGATGATGTCAAAAATTATGATTTACGAAAGGAATATGATTTTAATCCTTCTGTGGGAGAGTGGTACGAGTTTGATGGCAATGCCTATACTAACAAAATAGCACTTGACAGAGATATTGAAGTTCGCCGTGGTGAATTACGTGATAAGGCATACAACGAACTAGGCGAGATAGCCATGACTTTGGCGCCAGTTGAAGATTCAAAAAATCCTTCATGGGAAAAGGTAGCGCAAAGTTTTATTCATGGTGTTATGGTAGCGATGCTTGAAGATAGTATGGATCCACGTCTTAACATGACGAAAGAAAAATACAACTTGTACAACGTTGCAAAAATCGTCAATTACAGTGATGCTGGACGTGACCCTTATGCTACATTAAAAAAATACTTCCAAGGAAGAGACCAATTCTCAAAGGCACCTAGCCTTATCAATACCGCTTTGAACAATGCCGAAGGCACAACAAAGAATTATATGGGTTTTGCATCCGAAAAATTAAAACTCTTTAACGATAACGGTATTTGTTTTATGACCAGTGCAACAGAAATGGACTTTGGTGGTATCGACGAAAGACCAACTGCGTTTTTCCTAAAAATACCTGATGAATTGCAGATAAGACATCCGCTTGCAACATTGTTTGTATCACAGTTATACAAACGTTTGGTTGATGTTGCCAACAAAACTTCAAAACGCCGTTTAAAAAGAAATGTATATTTTTTACTAGACGAGTTTGGTAACTTGCCAAAATTCCCAGAGTTTGGCTCATCGTTGGCAGTTGGACGTTCAAGAGGAATATTTTATCAATTGGTTGTTCAATCTTATTCTCAGTTGAATAAAAAGTACGGAGAAGAAGAAGCAAAAATTATTCGAGATAACTGTCCAAATCAAGTATACATTGGTACTGATGATATGGTTACAAACAAAGAGTTCAGCGAATTGTTGGGCAATCGTACAGTAGAATTGACTAACACTAACGTTTCTACTGGCCCTGACGGCAAGGAAAACAAATCTGTAAGTAAGAGTGCTGTTTCTCGACCTTTGGTATACCCGCACGAACTTACTTCATTTATGAAAGATCATCAATTAATCGTAAAAACCTTTAAACGTGGCTGTATAAAATCTATATTTACACCATATTACAAAGCGCTGAACATTTACGATGTTAGACCAGCTCCTGTTGTGTATGTGCCTTTAAGACCTTTTGCCGAAAACGAATTATATTACGATATTGCAAAGAGAAATGATGCTTTAAGTGGCGGTTCGGGACGAAAGGGTCCAGGATCAGATGACTTTTCATTCTTTGATTAAAGCATAAAAACAAAAATGTCGATTTGTATCGACATTTTTTTTGTTGGAAATCTAGCAAAAAAGTGTAACAATATTACTTTTTTTCATTTTGACTAAATTATTTGTATTATTAGAAACTTTTTTTAAAAAAAGTATATAATATAGTTGTATAGTTTAAAAATAATTTGATATAATCGTTTTGATTAGATATATCTGCATTTATTTTATAAGTACACGTTTTCTTTTAAAGGGGGGAATAGTATGACTGCTCAAACCATTGGTTACATATTGTCCGGAGTTGCAGGCTTTTTCATTTTGATGGGCTTTTTGTTCGGACTAAAGAGAGGTTACAAAAAAAGCATGTTCAGATTTGTCTGGCTTGCTGTAACAGTAGTGTTGTTGTTGATTTTTTCATCAATGATAACAAAGGGACTATTACAGATGGATGTATCGTTCCTAAATTTGACCGTGCAGGGTGAACCTGTCACGACATTTTATGAATTTATGCGTACTTTCATAGAAGAAAATCCAACAATTCAGAGTTACATTGCCAATCCTTCAATATTGACAGATTTGGCTGCATCAATACCTGTGTTGCTTGGAAACATCATTGTGTTCTTACTCTTGTTCTGGTTGACAAAGATTTTGTTATGGCCACTTTGGGCAATCTTTGCTAGCAGAATTGGTAGAAAAGAAAAATTGGCTTTGAAGCGCCACGAAATTACCATCGCAACTAACAAAAAACGTCCTTGGCTTGGTGGTTTGATTGGTGTTTTTTCAGGTTTGTTGATTACATTGGTTACTTTCATGCCATTGATTGGTTTGTCAGAAACAATTATAGAAATCAATGAATCAAATCAGGTATCCGCATCTGCCGTCGAAGAGCATCCAGGTTTGATTACTGATTTGCTTGTACAATCTTCTGGCGAAGATGCAGAAATGATTTTGGGGTACTTGTATTGCTATGAAGAAAGCCCAATAGGTCAAGTGTTCAAATACACTGGTCTAAATGCTTTGGGTAACGCAATGTTTCAAAACGTAACTACAACAACTGCCAACGGTCAGACAATTTCTTTGACCAAAGAAATAAAGAACGTTGCTCGTATTTACAATAATGCAAAAAAGATTGAACAAATTGATTTTGATAATCTATCGGAAGAAGATATCGCTGTATTACTTGATGCAGCAAAAGATATAGTAAGAGATGCATTTAGTAGCGGAGTATTGAAGTCTACATTCGATGAATTGCTACCTGATGCTATTGACTCTATTTTGACTGACCCAGATTATGAAGTAAAGATACCTGATACCGGCATTGTTGCTGTAAATGAAGGTATTGAAGAAATCTTGCTTGCAGTAAAAGACCTTAACTCTACAAAAATTAGTCAAGATATAATCAAATTGATTGAAGCACTAGAAATAATGAATGATGAACATATTTTGATAAATATTTACAATTATGTTCAAACAAATGAATTACAGTATCGCGATGCTTTACTTGATATTATTCAAAATATTCCAGATAATTTTGCATCTAGTATAGTAGGAAAATTCTTTGATATGAATTCTACTGCTAGTCTTGCCCCTGTGATTATTGAGATGAGTGTAAAAACTGCTTGTGAATTGTTAGAAGTAACTTATGTTGAGCAAAGTGATGCGGCAACTTTAACTGCTCTTGAAACAATGTTTACTAACTTGTTTAATAAAATATTGGATATAGTTGCAAACATTGATTTTGAAAACGCGCCTTATGTTAGCGAAGAAAATATTTCTGATATTGGTGCAATAGTAGATATTTTAATTGATAATGATTTGATGCATCCAACTACTTTTGCAAACTTGAAAGCAAAAGCACAAGAGGAAGCAGAAAACGTTATTGATAAAAATATTACTGAATTGTCTTTGGCTGATGTGGCAAAACAAGCAGTTACTGACATATTCACATTGATCGGTGACGACGAATACAACTTTGAAGACGATTTTGAAATTTTTGAAAATGCTTACATTAGTGTAAAAGCATATTATGATGCTAATCCTTCTGTAGACATATTGGAATATCCATTATCACAATTTGGAGAATGGCTTGATATAGTTTCTAATGCTGAATTATTCAATGTCGTGTATGAAAATGCGCTAGATGGATTGTTTGATTATGCATGCACAATGGAAGAAGAAGTTGGTTTTGATATTTCTCGTTTAGAATTTTTAATCACTTCATTTAAGAGTATCACTTCTTCTACTACAACTAACGAATGGGAAACCGAGTTAGGTTTGTTCCAACCATTAAAAGATAAAATAATGGAGTTGATGGACACCGAAGGTGCTATGGATGCTTTGTTCGATGTTGAAGAAGATACGAATTTGACCGAAATAGGTGCTTTAATTGATGATTTGATTGAAGACGGTTCTATTATTTTGAGCGAATATAATATCAAAGAGTTTTTAAAAATTGCAGTTGAAGAAATCGAAGTGCCAGAAGACATTGCTGATGTTACTTTCACTAGTGGCGACGATACTTTGACATTTGTACAAAAATTGCAAGAAAACATCGATAACATCGAAAGTTTTGAAGCAGAATTTGGATATTTAAAAACCCTATTTAGTTTGTTCAAATCTGAAACAGAACCAGAATTTTCAGACATTGGAGCAACGCTTGATGATCTAAGTGGAAGCAAACTCTTTGCAGACTTCCCAGAAGCATTGCTTGAATACTTTATAGATACTATTGCAGAAGAAATTTCTGATGAAGATTACAAGGAAATGGTGCTTTCAATAAAAGTTAATATTCCTAACATTGTATCTTACGAAGATGAGTTGAACTTTTTAGACATTGCTCAAAATACGTTCGATGGAGAAATAACTGATTATTCTGCAATTGGTGAAACTTTGGATGATTTAATTACTTCAAAACTAGTAGGTAGTATTGTAAATGATTTGTTTGCAAATGCTTTTGACGAAACAGTAGATAACTATGTTGGTGACTATTTGGAAGTGCTGGAAGCAATCAAAGCAAACATACAAAATATCGTTAGCTATGAATCAGAACTTAATTACTTAGAAAAAGTACTTACCTTTGCTAACTTGATAAATCCAACACAAACTAATTTGGATGAACTAATTTCTGATTTGGTTGGAGATGACGAGTATTCTGACAGCTTACTTGTTACTGATGAAATAATTGTATTGGCTCAATCCATATTTAACACATTATAATTTATAATTTCAAATTTAAAAACTCACAGTAAAATGTGAGTTTTTTTGTACCTATCAAAATTTAATTGACTCTAAAATAGATTTGAAATAATATAATGTATAAAGGAGATTTTTTATGTCATCTTCAACAGAAAATATTCTTGGACGCGCTCTGCTTAGACAAATTGGAGAAGTTATATTTGCGATACTTACTATTTTACTCGTAGGAGTTATAATGGCGTTTTTGTGGGCTTTAATAGGCTCAATTTTAAGTATTACAATAGTTGGTATTCCGCTTGGCAAAAAGTGCTTTGGTATATCAGGGTTTGCTCTGAGTACCTCAAAAAAGACTATTACATATACTGACGAGCACAGAATTGCCAATTTGGTATGGTTGCCTTTTGGTATTGTTACTTTTGTCATTACATTTATTTTAACCGCTTTGGTTTCGCCATTAGCATTGTTTCTTCCAAATACTAGAAAGTATTACAAATTGTGGAAAGCCTGCTTCAAACCATTTAGTACAAATATAGAAGAGAAAGAATAATCTTTTTGTTAATAAACATTGCTGCTTTTATCAAACAGGTATTTTTGTTGACTAATAACAAAATATGTGTTAAATTTTTGAAGACA
>JAQVLJ010000074.1 GCA_028704215.1 Clostridia bacterium | reverse complement strand
CACCCATTAGCTCAGTTGGTAGAGCACATGACTTTTAATCATGGTGTCCCGAGTTCAAGTCTCGGATGGGTGACCAGCGGATGTGGCGGAATGGCAGACGCGCTAGACTTAGGATCTAGTGCCGAGAGGCGTGGGAGTTCAAGTCTCTTCATCCGCACCACATTGTTGGGGTATCGCCAAGCGGTAAGGCACGCGACTTTGACTCGCGTATCGTTGGTTCAAATCCAGCTACCCCAGCCACACAAAAAACTCTTGCGCAATGCAAGAGTTTTTTTGATTTAATTATCTGTATTTTTGTTTTCAGTGTTGTCAGTTAATGTTGAACTTATTTTTACTTCCGTATCATTTTGCAAGAGTTTTTTTGATTTTGTTGGGTCATTGATTATTCCGATGACGACCAAAATACCCAAAACAGAGCTCACCGCTTCATTAACAAAAGCGACATCTACTTTCATATCAAATAAATTTTGCAAAACAAGTAAAATAGCACTGACCATACTTATCCAAAAGTTGTAATTTTTTAATCTACTCATACAAACTCCTTTTATCCACCATGAACCAAACTCACTTCAATTCGCTTTACGCTCACGTTGTTTGTGGCAGAAAATTGTACTTTAAAATTTTTGCATTTCAAAATAGGGCAAAATACATTATACCCGTCACAATAAGTGGTAAAATACACATCTCCATTGTCACTTTTTATACTAACGACCACACCGCTATCAGCAAAGACTTCAATGCGACGAATTGTTTTAAAACTGCTATCTTCGACCATCAATTCTGCACTTGAATAAAATTTTTCGATATTGTTACCAAAAAATTTACCATCATTTGACAACTGCCCAACTTTGTCTACAAAATCCGTATTAAAAGTGAAAAATATTCTTTCCAGGTTATTTGCCCTTACAGCAAGCATACGTTTAATGTCGATTCCCCTAATAATTTCAAAATTGTTTTTTTCAAAATCATAGATTAGCAAAACGTTGTTTTTGTAAGTAGCAGTTTTTTCGCAACCGATTTGTAGATTGTCGCCAAAGTCGCAACGCAAAGCAAGGTAATATTTTGTTTGCAAACACGCAGCATAAGCATTTGTGTTGTCCATATCGCCAAGCAAACTTTCTATTTTTAAGTTGTACCTATTAACAGAAACTCCATTGAACTCGTATAACCCATCGCGTTGCAAAAATATAATAGAATTTCCGCAAACCACAACAGTATTAGCAAAAATTTTGCTAGTACTTTTGTAAATGTGAGATATGTTAAATGAATTATTATAGATAGAAATTTTGGTTATACCATAATCTCTGAAAACAAAGACATTTCCCTTATAGCTTACAACTTTTCTGCTCTCTCCTCTTTCGTCAGTCAATTCAATCAAGCCGACGTTTTCACTTGGCGTACCTATATCAAGAGGGTCAAGCGTATTTGTGTGCCAAATTTGTTTAGATTCATTTCCCACAGTGCAAAATAAAATGCCGTCACACTCACAAGCACTAGTTATTGTTGGCACGTCAGTAATGGTATAAGGTGAATAATTTGATACCCAAACTTTCATATCATCGTCAGCATCTTCGCTACAAAGCAATAGTGCATCTGCGCCTTCGTGTCTAAAATTGATAGCAGTGGGAAACTTGTCAAAATGCATATCATACAAATGACTAAAACCTGTCCAATTATAAAACATTGTGTTTCCATAAATATTACCATCATTACCATACACAATCAATCTATGGCTATGAGTACTTGTAGGCACATAATATTCTCTAAAATGTATTAAGCCTTCAACAGAAGTAAGATTCAGTGAAGCAATATCCGGAACTATTTCTTCACTACCAAAAGTACTATATTTGGGCAAAGTAATGTTTTCAAAGCCTTTTGATGTTTTCAAAATGCCTTTTGTACAATCAAAATTATATAGAACAGCAGGAAAAGCAGAGTTATCAACAAAAGATTCATTATCAAAATTTGGATTTGAAAAATCATCAATTATGATTTTAGTTCTATTGGGATTAATTTTTTTTATTTTATTCATTGCCATCTCCTGCTAGGTAAATAGAAGTTTCGAATGTTCGAAATTTTACTTAATTTATCTTTATAGATATTCATATAAATTTCGTGTTCATCGAACAAAGCGTTTGTCAGACAGAAAAAAGCGCACACACCGTACACCACAATATCAAAATCAAAATATTGTTCATCATAGTTTTCGTCTTCTATTTTGCAAAATTTGGGTTTAATTTTGTAAAATACTGTGTAAGTACCACTCTCTTCCATTTTTAAATAGTTTTCAAACATTTCGAAGCGAACTTTATGTTCATCAATATCAAAAACTTTTGTTGCTCTCAAAAAGCAAGGCAAATCGGCATAATCTATTTTTCCATCAGCATCACTATCACAAGTTTTCTGTGAAATAATGTTCATATATTCCGAGCCCAATTCGCCAAAAACCAAATTGACCAAATCAAATACTTTGTCCAAAGTACTATTACGCTCAAATAACCAGTCTGAAGTAATCAAAACATCTGAGGTTACTTCATCTTCTGTAATGCTAACCGTATCTCCTACGCTATCCAAATATTCGTCTTCCAAAATTTCTTTTATTTCTAATATTTTTGCTACTTTTTTTATAATATCTTTTACTATCATATCTTCCCCTTTATTTTGTCGAATTTCTGATGTTATTTTCAGTTTTACACATCAAATCATCGAGTGCGGTTTTGTTATTTATTTTTTGTAACACAGCGTTTTCAAAATCCATTTTTTCTACCATTTCACTTATGTTTTTTATTCGACTTTGCTGGACCAAAACTATGGTACGTGCATCCAGGCAGTCAAAAGGGACAGTCAAACAATAACTGTCCCCTATTTGCCTAGAGTTGTGTACTTCGTATTTGTATTTTGAAGTATTATATACAACAAAATAATTTTGGTCTATTTCTTTCAATCTTTTTGCGATGTTATATACATCACTCAAAATGATTTTATTCAAGTTTATTCCACAGGATCCGAAACTATTGTGATAGAAAGAGGATTTGCCACTGTATCGCTAATTTTTTCGATTTTTGCCTGACCATTTGGTCTGTCGCAAATCAAATCAGCATATTTCACCAATGTAGCACTGTAACAAGCTTTGTTTGCAATTTGATGCAATACATTGCCATTGTCACCTTCTAGCCATTCCCAATCGCAAAGTTGATGCAAAGTGAAATTGTTTGTATTCAAAAGATACATCTCATCTTCTGCAACGAACTTATCTGACACGATAGGTATTCCGCTATAAGAAAGTGATTTAAAACCACCATCTAGTGTCAAAATTTCTGCATTAGATTTGTAGTAAGTAAGGTAATCTTGGTAAGCACGTTTTACAGAATATCCACAAGTGATAAAATCAATAGTGCTTCCAGCAAGATCATCAACAGTGTCAATAGTTGATTGAATCAAATTGTTACTTATTTCTCTTGCACTTCCAGCAGTGTTTACATAAGGATTTAACCAAGTTTCACTTGCTTTTGTCAGCCCATAAAGAGTTGTAACGTTTGTATCAAATATAGATTTTAGTCCGGTTATTTCATTATCTTTTGAGCCTTGTACATACAAAGTGTCTGAACCAGTCAAACCAACACTTGTTGTAATTTTCTTTAACGCTCTATCAACGTGAGTAACTGTTACTGTTTTAGAATATGAACCAGATGTATAAACA
>JAQVLJ010000017.1 GCA_028704215.1 Clostridia bacterium | reverse complement strand
GCCATCTGTATAACTGACTAGATTTTGGCTATCATCTGCTAATTGTTGCAATGTATTTACATAATCAGTAAGTATAGAGCCAGTACTTGTGTCAGTAAAGGTGATTTTGTATGCAATATAGCAACTGGCACTATTGGCAGTTTTTGCCACAGTGATTTGATTGTCTACGATAGTATCGCCTGGTCTTTTCTGAGAAATATCTATGGTGTAACTATTTGTTCCCACCACACGTTCGACGTCTGTGCCAGCTACATTCAACTCCACTTTTCCAAAAGTAATTGTTCCCGTTCCTTGTTTCGTTTCAGTAAAATATGCAAATGTATACGATATGGCAGTAAACACAAAAAGAATAAACAAAATGTTTATCATCACGCTTAATTTATTTTTGTTAGATATTTTTATTGCTTTCATAATTTTTCATTTGTTTTATTATAACGCCAATACCAAGTAATTATTTTAAATTATATAAAAATCGAAATAATTAAGTCAAGCAATGTAAAATATTTGTAAAACATAAAAAACTGTGCAAGAAACACAAATTACTTGTGATATTTGTCCGATTGTGGTATAAAAGACTTTGTCGAAAGAAGGAATTTTATGAGATTATGCAATTTCGCCAGCGGTAGCAAAGGCAACTGTACATACATTGAAACATCTAAGTCTAAGATATTGGTTGACCTTGGAGTTAATCTTTCTTACGTGGAATCATGTCTGAAAGAAATGGGTTTGTCTGGTAAAGATATAGACGGAATTGTACTTAGCCATGAACACAATGACCACATAAAAGGTTTGCAATATTTTGTACGAAAATACAAAACTCCTGTCTATGTACATAATTCCTTATATGAATATTTTTATTTTCAAGTAAAAGATGTTGCTGAAAATCTACATACATTTGCCGATATATTTGAAATAAATGATTTAAAAATAATTCCCATTGATTTGCCTCACGATAGCATACATTGTAATGGGTTCAAGTTCGTAGAAAAAAATGCGATTGCAAGTATAATAACAGACTGCGGAAATATGACTAGTACAGTGTACAACTCAATAAAAGGCAGTGCCTTGGTTTATCTTGAAAGTAATTATGATGAAGAGATGTTATATGCATGCAAATACCCTACTTGGTTAAAAAAACGCATAGCTAGTAAGACTGGTCATTTGAGCAATGAAGATTGTGCAAAAGTAATAGAACAACTAGCGCTTAACGGTACTCGTCAAATTATTTTGGCACACATAAGTGAAAATTCTAATACCCCTTTACTGGCGTACAATACTGCCAAAGCCTATTTACATACAAAAAATATTATTGAGGGAGTTCACGTACGCATTGATGTGGCATCTCAATACAATCGTGACACGATATTTAAAATTTCGGCTGACTGATTTTGTCAACTATTACTTTTATATAAAAATACATTTTACAAAATTCACTATTTTTGTTACAATAAAAATCAATTTAGGAGAATGAAATGGGATTATTATCATATATATTTGCCTCAGACAATTCAAGATATCTCAAAAAATTGGATAAAATAGCACAAAAAATTGAAGACAAATCTGATTTTTTTGCATCTTTAAGTGATGATGAATTGCGTGACTTTACACCAAAACTGAAAAATCGTCTGGCAAATGGAGAAAGCATAAATGATATCCTACCAGACGCCTTTGCTTTGGTTAGAGAAGCAAGCACCAGAGTTTTAAAAGAACGTCCTTACCACGTTCAGTTGATTGGTGGTATAGTTTTGCACCAAGGTCGTATTGCGGAAATGAGAACTGGTGAAGGAAAGACTTTGACTGCAACTATGCCATCATATTTGAATGCCATTGCAGGCATACCCGTTCATATAGTTACTGTCAATGAATACCTTGCAACTTATCAAAGTGAAAAAATGGGAAAATTGTATAAATTTCTAGGGCTGACAGTCGGCGTTTCACTTGCTGGTCAAGATAACAAAACCAAAAAAGCACAGTACGATTGTGATGTATTATACACCACAAATAATGAATTGGGTTTTGATTATTTGCGTGACAATATGGTACCAGACGCAAAATATCGCGTTCAACGTGGGCACAGATTTTGTGTAGTCGATGAAGTGGACTCAATTTTGATTGACGAAGCACGTACTCCGCTTATTATTTCTGGTAGTGGTACGAAAACTAGCGAACTATACAACCACGCTGATAGATTTATACGCACCTTGAAGGAAAGTGACTACGAAATAGAGCAAAAACATCAACAAATTCGTTTGACAGAAGAAGGTGTGGACAAAGCAGAAAAATTTTTCAATATTGAAAATTTGTCAGACATATCTGCGCTCGAACTAAACCATCATATCAATAATGCCCTACGCGCACACCACATAATGAAAAGAGATATTAATTATATCGTAAAAGATGATGAAGTGCTGATAGTTGACGAATTTACGGGACGCTTAATGCCTGGAAGAAGATTTAATAATGGTCTACACCAAGCGATTGAAGCAAAAGAAGGCGTAAAAATTAAAGACGAAAACAAAACTTTGGCAACTATAACATTCCAAAATTATTTCAAACTTTATGACAAATTGAGCGGTATGACTGGTACTGCAAAAACAGAAGAAACAGAGTTTAACAAAATTTACAATTTGGACGTAGTTACGATTCCTACTAATAAGCCTAATCAAAGAATAGACGAGCCAGACATTGTATTTTTTACAAAGCAAGCAAAAATAAATGCAATTTTAGAAGAAATACTAGACAAAAGCGGAAAAGGTCAGCCTATCCTTGTGGGTACTTCTAGTATAGAAAAATCTGAAGAAATATCGAACGCAATACGTAAACGCGGTATTAAACACACTGTTTTAAATGCAAAAAATCACGAACTTGAAAGTAACATTGTTGCGCAGGCTGGTAGAAAAAATGCAGTAACAATAGCAACCAATATGGCTGGTCGTGGTACAGATATTATGCTTGGTGGTAATCCAGAGTTTTTGGCAAAATCAAAGATGCTTGCAGATAATGTAGATGCTGAAATCTTGGAAAAAGCAACCGCTTACAATGTTGTACTTAACGAAGAAGAACTGGTTATTAAGAAAAAATATGATGAATTATTCAATAAATTCAAAGAAGTTACTGACAATGAAAAATTAGAAGTAATTGCTCTTGGTGGGCTTCACATTCTTGGTACAGAAAGACATGAATCTCGTCGTATTGACAACCAGTTGCGTGGACGTTCTGGTCGACAGGGTGACCCAGGCTCTTCCGTATTCTTTATTTCATTAGAAGATGATTTGCCTCAAAGGTTTGGTGAAGATAGATTGAAAAAATTGTTTTCATTAGTATTTAGAGGCAACGAAGATATGCCTTTGCAATCCAAAATGTTGACAAGGTTTTTTGAAACCGCCCAAAAAAAGACAGAGGGTCACAACTTTTCTATTAGAAAAAGATTGCTTGAATATGACGATGTTTTAAACAAACAACGTACTATTATTTACGGCGAAAGAAACAAGGTTCTCGATGGCGAAAATGTACACAATCAGGTTGTAGAGATGATGAAAGATTTTGTTCATGATTTGTGTTACAAATATCTTGACAGTTCAAAGCCTTGGTATGAATGGGACTTGGATTCACTTAACAAAGCCCTTGAAGATAAGTTGATTCCAAAGGGAACAAATATGGTAGATAAAAAACTTGTAGAAGATTGTGGCATAGAACAAGCAACAAACAATATATTCCAAGTTATTTTAGACATTTATGACAAGAAAGTATCTGAAGTGGCAAAACTAGGACTTGATTTTGCACAGGTTGAACGTGCTTTCCTTTTGAGAACTGTTGATAACTTCTGGACTGAACACATAGACGAAATGAATATTTTACAAAACGAAATTGGCGTTTTGGCTTACGGACAACGTGATCCTATTATCGCATACAAAAACGAAGGTTTTGATATGTTTGACAAAATGATAGATAGCATACGAGAGTATACCGCATCAGTTCTGTATCGCGTCCAAGTGAACGTTAAAGTAGAAACAGGCAAGGCACCTACAATGCCGACTAGCACTTCGAAAATGCCAGCAAAAAGCACAAAGACTCCTGGTAGAAATGACCCTTGTCCTTGTGGCAGTGGCAAAAAATACAAAAACTGTTGTATGAACAAAGAATAACACAAAAAAAATCACTAATAAGTTTAGTGGTTTTTTTACACAATTGCTAATTGATTGTTCGAGTGTTCTTTTGATATCAAATCCAAACTCTCACTGCTTGCAATAAAGTATTGTTTTTCTCTATGTTTGTTAAGTTTACTAATGAATTGAACATCCAACAATTTGTATCTTTTGAGTAACAGTTCATTAAGCACTTTATAGTCAAGTGATTTCGAATCTGCAATCTGACGAGTCGTTTCCACTGCCCAATTGATAGGATTGGCAGCATTTTCTCCCTTGTAATCACACAATACGCTCATATCATCAGGGCTACGCACTATGCGTGTGATGACCTTTATTCTCTCAAATATTGTTCGAGGTAATTCTACTACCGGTTTTGCATCCATATAGTAAAATTCATAGAACCTGTCTTTTTCACCAAAAATAGCGCTAGAATGTTTTGACCTCTGCAAAATCACTCTATCGCCATATATACCACGGCCACGTTTGAACTCAATAATCTCATAAAAGTTATTTATCAAAAAATCAAGTTGTGACCAATTAACTTCGCTCACTTTTGCCATAATACACCTAAACTTGTGTATCTACTAAGATGACCAAATTGTCTTTAAATTTTTTACATATATCTATATAATTGCTAGGCGGTTCTATTTCACAATCAAAACGAATTGCACACTCGCACATAGTTGTCAAATATTCTTTACAGTTCAGATAAGCTTTTTCAACGGTCTCACCCTCTGTAACTATTCCAAGGTCGTGAATAGCAATGGTAAAGCCACCAGTTTCGGGGTCTCTGTACAAAACTGCTGGATAAACAATATTTTTTTCTGTAACTTTCATCTCTACCTCTGACTAAAATTTTAGCATATACAAAAATAAATGTAAAACGAATATATTAAAAAACTAACAATCATTTTAATTTTTTTTATAAAAATTGCAACAAAAAAAATGCCAAAGGCATTTTTTACATTAATTGTATTAATACTACATTATATTTTCTGGTTGTATTTCTGCGGTTTCGCACATATCCCTCAATTTCTCTAAGGTTGTTGAAATCATTTCTCCCGTTGTTTTATCATAAATCTTAAATTCATAATTATTAGAAATATCTCCCAAAGTCTTTTCGTTACATTCTTCAGAAACTTTAATGGTTATACGATTAAGATTTTTCGTTGATAAATTAAAGGCGTGTAAATATTTTTCGTTTAATTCTGTTTTACTGAAAACAAAAACAATTGTTTGTTGCATTAGCATCTTCTCCTTCTTGTTGCCTTATGATAGCACAATGCAAATAATTTGTAAATACCTTTTTGTATATTTTTCTTAAAAAAAAGTAAAAACACTTTAACAAAAATATTTTATGCCTGTATATTGACAAATATATATTTATGTTATAAAATAATTGCAGAAGGTAGTATATGGCAAAGTCTAAAAAAATAATAAAAGATGGCTTCTCAAGTGATTTGAACAAAGATATTTATAACAATTTGGACAGGCAAACAAGAGTTGTATTGTGTTTTGCTGATGTTTATAAAAATGGTACTCTAAACGAGATGCTTAAATACTCAGAAGATAATGATATTGTCTTTTTTGGTAAAGATGGCAAAAAAATAGATTTTTCCAAAGATAAATTTTACACTTTGATAGGTAATTCTTATATAAAAATAGATAGAGGTCAAAATTTGAGCAAATTAGATACTCCTTTGTACGTATATAGCTCAAACACAGGGTACAACGAAATCGACATTACTGATATAATCGACAAAAGCACAGACAATATAAAACAACAAAGATCATCTTTGATTTCAAAAAACAAAAAGAAGACATCAATCAAAGATTATAAGAATATGAAACAAAATCGACCAAATGTCTTTAAAGAAACCTCTGATGAAAAAGACGTCAAAGCATTCAAAAAGAAACATTTTGATCCTGTGAAAAAAACTGCTGAAACTTTGGCTGGTTTGACACTTGTATCATTCCCATTTTGTTTGGTGTTTGGTGGAATTGTGCTTGAACTTGCTGTATTTATGATGGCAGTAGCGGTATTATCATACCTAGCATTAAAATTTATACCAAAATTATTCAAAAATTTACAAAAACGTAGAGAATTAAGCAAAGAAAACAAAAAAATAAAACAATCTTTAAAAACTCATTCAAAAGATTTTGAAAATGAAGCAAATAAAGTTGCTGAAGCAAAAAAAGAATTTTCAAATGTAAAAATTAGAGATAAAGTCATATTAACTAAAGCAACAGGAATGTTTAACCGCAAAAAGATGGTCACAATACTTGAAGATAATATTAGTAAGATAGAAGCATCAGAATTGGAAAACAAAGAAAATATCGTTGATCCAAAACAAAATGAAGTCGAAAAAATTGAAACTTTCGAAAAGAAAATTGAATCTATTGAATTGGAAGACAAAGAAAATAAAACTGAAAACAGTACTTTTAATTCAAATGATGATAAAAACATCAAAAATAAGCGCAAGTTAGTACCAGTGAGAAAAGATATAGTTCAAAGTTATTTTGATGAAGCAAAGTTGATTGCTCTAGATGGTGTAAAAAAATCAAAATACTTTGATGATGAAAAGCAGCTTGCCTTAAAAGGTGGCGATCCAGCAAAGCAGCATGCTCTGGATAAATCGAACGATAGTTTACATTCACTTTAATAAATTAAGAGGACATTTTCAAATGTCCTTTTTGTTTGCTTTACATAATAAAAAAAACATTGTATAATTCGAATATATTTTTATGGAGCGAATATGGAAAAACTAAACATTGACAAGATTATTAATTTATGCAAAACAAAAGGTTTTATCTATCCAGGAAGTGAAATCTATGGTGGATTAGGTAATACTTGGGATTATGGTCCTTTGGGAATAGAAATAAAGAACAACATCAAAAAAGAATGGTGGCGACAGTTTATTCAGTGCAGCGAAAATTCTTATGGACTTGATGCTGGTATTTTGATGAACCCGCGTGTGTGGGAAGCAAGCGGACATATTCAATCATTTACTGATCCGTTGATGGATTGTAAAAATTGTAAGACACGACATAGAGCTGATAACCTCGTGCAAGATTATGCACAAAAACACAATATCAATATCAACGCTGACGGTATGAGCCTTGAACAATTAGACGAGTTTGTTACAGAACACAAAATTGTTTGTCCAAATTGCGGCAATCACAATTTTACTTCTATCAGAAAATTCAATTTAATGTTTGAAACATACAGGGGCGTAACAAAAGACAACCAAAACATCGTATATCTTCGACCTGAAACCGCACAAGGTGCTTATGTGGACTTTTTGAATATACAACGTTCAATGCGTACTAAGATACCGTTTGGAATAGCACAAATCGGAAAGGCGTTCCGTAATGAAATCACGCCTGGTAACTTTACTTTTAGAACAGTAGAATTTGAACAAATGGAACATCAATGGTTCTGTAAACAAGGCAGTGATGAAAAGTATTACGATTATTACAAGCAGAAAGGTATGGACTTTATATCTAGTCTAGGAATCAAAAAAGAAAATCTGCGTTATAAAGACCACGAAAAACTAGCACATTATGCAAAAAATGCGTGCGACATTGAATATTTGTTTCCATTTGGTTGGGGAGAAATTAATGGCACACACAATAGGACAAATTACGATTTGAAGCGTCACCAAGAGTTTAGCGGCAAATGCCAAGATTACTTAGACCCTGTTACAAATGAAAAATTCATTCCTTATGTAGTTGAAAGCACTTATGGAGTTGAAAGATTAATTTTGGCATTGTTGTGCGATAGTTTTGATACAGAAACTTTGGAAGACGGAACAACTCGAGATGTATTGCATTTAAGTCCAAAAATGGCGGCTTATAAAGTAGCGGTTTTGCCTTTGATGAAAAAAGAGCATAATGACAAAGCTCTCGATATATACAAAAAACTCTGTCACTACTTTCCTTGCACATTTGATGATGCTGGCAGCATTGGCAAAAGATACAGAAGACAAGACGAAATAGGTACGCCATACTGCGTAACAGTAGATTTCGACACTCTGAATGACGATACCGTAACTATTAGAGATAGGGATAGTATGGAACAAATACGCATACACATAAATGACTTACCAAAATATGTTTTGGACAAGTTGATATAAAAAAAAAGCATACATTAGTATGCTTTTTTTTTATTATGCGCTTACGTTAACTTTTACTTTGCAACTTACTTCTTTAAATAGTTGGATGCCTATTTCGTATACTCCAATCGCTTTGATTGGTACAAAATCGGTAATTTGTTTTTTGTCAATTTCTATTCCTTGCTCTTTCAATTTGTCCACTATTTCATTTTTTGTTACTGAGCCAAATATTTTTCCATTTTCGCCCACGTTTATTTTTATATCAATGCTTTTTTGTTTGATTTGGTTTGCTACCGCATGCCATTTTTCCACTTCTTTTTGATGATGAAAGGTTTGAGCGTCTTTTAATCCTTTGTTTTCGTTCAAGTTAATGGCTGTTGCAGGTTTTGCGATGCCCTGCTTAAAAAGGTAATTATTTGCGTATCCAGAATTGACCTCAACTACATCGCCCTTTTTACCTTTTCCTTTCAAGTCCACATTCAAAATAACCTTCATTTCGTTCTCCTTAATTTATTATAATCAACAATTATTACAAAGTCAAATGCGAAGTAGTATATATTTTTTAAATGCAGTAAAAAATATATGATAGAGGTTTTTATGGATATTGTTTGTAGAAAAAGAAATTGCGCGTACAATGACAGGTTAAAATGTGAGCGCAAACATCTGAGTATTGGCAAAAATGCAGAATGCACTGATTATCAAAAAGATAGCACCAAACCAATAAAAAATATATCAAAAGATATGTTTGATACTCCACCTGATATAGCACCTTATAGCCATTGCAAAAACGTAGAAATAAAGTGCAAAGCAAAGGATTGCATTTTGAATGATAATGGTTTATGTAAAGCTAATGGTATCATAGTAAATTCATGTAACGAATGTCCATATTGTATTACTTTTTTGAAAAAATAAACGCCTAATAGGCGTTTTATTTTGTTTCTTCGTATCTCTTTTTGCAATCAATGATTACTTTTTGTGCATATTTGCTGTCGTATACTTTGTCTATAATGGTTTTTTTGTTAGGTTCAAGGTCTTTGTATACTTGTAGAAAGTGCTTTAATTCGTCCATAATATGTGCTGGTAACTGTTCAACTTCTTTGATACTATTAAATTGTGGATCAGAAAAAGGTATGGCTAACACTTTGTGATCTTCTTTTCCACTATCAATCATTGTTATACATCCAATAGGATAACACCTAACCAAAGAAAATGGCACGATAGCTTCAGAACAAAAAACAAACACATCAAGTGGATCTTCATCAAGAGCTAACGTACGTGGCAAAAAACCATAATTTGCTGGGTAGTGAGTAGAAGTGTAAAGCACTCTGTCCATTATTAGCATTCCCGTTTCTTTGTCCAGTTCATATTTGTTTTTTGCACCTTTATTTATCTCTATCACAGCGATAAAGTCATCAGGTTTGATTCTATCTGGGTTAATGTTGTGTAAAATATTCATATATCATCCTTTTGTAATTAAATATTAACAAAATTGCATACATTTGTAAAACGAATTTTGAAATCGAATAAATTGAAGTCTAAAAATATTTTGCTACAAATATTTGTTTTTTATTGAAAAGTTGCATATTTTTTGTTATCTTATTCTTAAGGAGAATTTATGGACAAAAATTATATGCTATTAATCACAAAACCAGGATTTGTACAACATCAAAAAGAGATAGATAATGTATTGTTGAATAATAACATCAACATTGTTGAAAAATTCACATCGGTATTAAATAAATAAAAAGCCGTTCTTCACTACGAAGAACACATAGAAAAGCCTTTTTTTGAAAGACTTGTAACTTATATTACGGAAGGTAAAATTGGCGAAAATTTTAATGTTAACCCAACAGTTTGCATTTTGATAATTGAAAGCACAATCACAAAAGAAACTTATGAAGATTTTATTCAAAGAGTACGAAAATTGGTAAAGGAAATAATTAGACCTAAATTTGCTTTGAAAAAAGAAAAATTTAAATCACTTACACAAGAGGAGTTTGAAAATATTTGCAAAACAGCAAATGTTATGCACGCTTCAGACTCACCTACCGCCGCCCAAAAAGAAATTAGCAATTTGTTTGAAAACCATACAACAGCAAAAAACTCCTTAAATTAAAAGAAGTTTTTTGTTTGATTATAGTGTAGGTTGCATTACTCCAAATAGAACTAGCCAAGCGAGAGCAGTTTTTGCAAACAAACTTAAATATATGTATATTTTTTCGCCAAATAAATAGTTTTTCCATTTGCCTACTTTTTTGTATTGAAGCACCATATTTATTGGGAATAAGTTAAAGAATACAAAATATGTCGTTACAATAGCATATACAAACCAAGGAATTTGTCCTGGGTCAGAATTTCCAAATCCATAGATAGCAATGACAATCCATGCTCCTATACCTGCTATTGAACCGAATATAAATGGTAGCCAATTTACTTTTTCTTTATTTTCATTCATTTTTTCCATTAATAGCCCAAACAAATTCATAGAGGCGTTAAGCAAGAAAATGACTATTAATGCTCCTATGTCATATATACCGAAAAGTACAGAAATTAGTACAATCATAATTGATGAAGAAATGGCATATTCGTACCATCTGAATTGATTGATATTTTTTCCCAAATCTCTATTGTAAATGTCGTTAGTCTTCTTTGGCATACTAATAATAAAATGTGCTATGGCAGAGATAAGTAAAAAACTCGCTACTAGAATACCAAACGGAAAGTCAAACAATGGTTTTGGATTGGTTTCAAGTGCCATTGTAATCGGATTAAACTTTAAAAAGTATGACCATATCTTCGGTGTAAATTCAATTATCTTGTCCCAAGTGAAAGCTAGCACCAGCATCAAAATCGCTTGGATCAAGTGCAGTATCCCCATTTTGAAATTAAATTTTCTCAAACCTGCGTAAGTTATTTCTTTCATATATTTCCCCCTTTGTTCTTAAATGTAATTTATCAAAATGTATAAACCAAAGTCAAACATTTTTTGACATAATAATCTAAAAAAATACAAAATAAATCGGTTATTTTATCAATACATTTTCAAAAAAAACTTACACGTTTTTAGTTGCATTTAATTTTTTTGTTTTTCTTGTAAATAATCCAACTCTTTCTCGTATTTTTTAATGCTATTTTGAAGCATATTTGCCAATTCAGAATTATATTCTTTCAATTCATTATAAATGATAACCGACGCCTCTAGATAGTGTCTACTTTGTGCTATACTCCACTTCTCATTAATTGTACTAATGTTAAAAATTCTGTCAGCCATTTTGACCATTTTAATTTCGGTTGGTTGGTTCTTAATTCTCTTAATGGAATCAATCAACGCTTCATCATGTCCAAAACTTTTGTTTTTTGTCAATGCTAATACGCCATCTGCTACTTTTTTAGAAAATTTTTCACATAGTTCCTCATAGGTAGTGTCCGTGTCCTCCAATACATCGTGCAAAAGACTTACTTGAGTTATAAAATCAATGTCAATATGATTTTTTTCATTTAAACTGTTAATTATTTTAAACACTCCAATGCAATGGTACATATAGGGATGTTTCACATACATTTGATTTCCATGTTTAGCTTTTGCATATTCATAAGCACATGTATAACATTTGTTCATTTTAATTCCCACTTTTGTTTTCCGTCTTATCTCAAAATCATAATATCATCCCACCCCTCAAAAGTCAACAAAGTCCAACGTGCCAAAAAAACATAGTGGCATTTTAAAACATTAAAAAAATTTTGACGCTCAATCTGACACTCAAAAACTTATTAATTTTGACACTAATTCTGACAATCAATTTTAAGATTAAATTTATTTTTTATAAAAAAAATAGTAGTAACTCAATGTTACTACTACCATATTGTGTTTTGGCTCCCCCTGTAAGATTTGAACTTACGACCTATCGGTTAACAGCCGAGTGCTCTACCGCTGAGCTAAGGAGGAATATATAGAAACGCCAAATATTTTGGCGACACTAGAATGTTAGCATTTTTCGGATGTTATGTCAACACTTTTAAAAAAAATATTACACAAAAATTATTTGTTCAATAATTAATTATTTTTATCAAAAGACAAGCCTTTTTTGTGTAAACAAACACCATTATATTGCCAACAAGTTAGAATATTATTGCATTTTCAAATAGTTGCACTTTGTTTTTTAATATCGTTGACAAATCGGCACAACTTTGTTAATATTGTCTTGCAATGGAGAAGTACCCAAGTGGTTGAAGGGGCTCCCCTGCTAAGGGAGTAGGCTTGTTAAAGGGCGCGAGGGTTCAAATCCCTCCTTCTCCGCCAAAACGAAACTGATAAGAACACCAAAAGTTCTTATCAGTTTTTTATTTAAATAAGTTTGGATTTTAACGAACGGCAAAGAAAATTTTTTAGTAGAGAGTTTTCACAATCCACAGTTTTATTTAAACTATGATATATATTGTTACTTTCACGCTTATTATAATATTTTACTTTTAATATAACAAATGATACAATATAATCAGTGAGGTAGTATGTAAAGTGAAAATGTAATCAAACAGTGGGATAATGTAGCTCAGAATTATTCTATAACACAAAGGACCGCACCGAACAATTTAACGAATTGGCGGATGATATTAGATGCGCTCAAAGATGCACAAGATAAGCACATATTAGATGCAGGATGTGGAGATGGTTTTTTTACAAACACTTTAACAAAACTGGGTGCCGATGTATGTGGTTGTGATGGTTCAAAAAAATTTATAGACATTGCGAAAAAAGAATTTTGTAATGTTGATTTTAAAGTATGCGATTTGACAAAAGAATTACTATATGAAGATAATTCCTTTGATATAGTAGTTTGTAGTCTAACACTAATGGATATTGACAACATTGACATATTTTTAAAAGAAAGTGCAAGAGTATTGAAAAAAGATGGGAAATTAGTATTTACTATGGTGCATCCATGTTTTTTCCAAGCAGAATGGGAAACTAATGATGATGGGAAAAAACTATACAAAAAAGTGTATAATTATTACGAACAAAACACTGAAATATTGAATATTTGGGGATATACGACGCATTATCATCGTCCTATATCTTGGTATGCGAAAGCATTGAAAAACAGTGGTTTTGTTATAGAATGCATATCGGAAAATCCTGATAATTTAGAGAATTTTGTACCTATAAAACCACATCAAAAAAAGATACCACTATTTATATGTTTTAGCTGTATATCGCGCTAATTTTCAAAAATTGGCGATAAAGCCACAGGTAAAATAATTTGATTTTATTATATAGAAAATATTAAAAACTTCAGCAAATGCAAGTGTTTTTATAGTAACCCACCCCTTCCGCCAAAATTTGTGGTTTATGAAGCAAGGAGAAAATATGGATAAAAAGCAACAAACAGAAACAATTTTTCGTACATTAAAAGAACAGGAGGGAATTCCTATAACCGAATTTGAAGAAATGTTGGGAATTGACTTAGTATGCTTAATTTTAATAAACAGACGATGGAAATATGAAAACAATAAAATAGATGAAATAACTGATTTGGAAGATACTGTTCACGATTCGGCTGGCAATAATGTAAGAATGTATATTGCAGAAATTGGAACAAAAAAAAATATTTTCAAAATGGAACAAATTCCATTTCCCGCTTTCGATGTTACAATGAAACAATTAACCGACATCATCACTAAAAACGAAAAACAAATATAAAAAAAATATAAAACCACTTAAAATAAGTGGTTTTAATTTTATCACCTACAAAGATAAATTATATAAATATTTTGTAAATTATGAATTTTTTAGAATACGTATTTTTTACACGAATGTTTTGGAATATATTTTGATTTATGATATAGTAAAAATATTTTGGAGGAAAAATGATATATTTTGTTAGACATGGACAAACTGATGACAATGCAAATGGAAATTTGCTGACAGGTTGGTCTGCCACCCCATTAAATGAAAAAGGATTTGAGCAAGCGAAAGAAACGGCTATCAAATTAAAAGATGTAAAATTTGATATTTGTTTTTGTTCGCCACTACTTAGAACAAAACAAACACTTGACGAAATAATAAAATACCATAAAAATTTAAAAGTTGTTTTTGATGATAGATTAAAAGAACGAGATTATGGAGATATAACAGGCAAACCAGCAAGCATTTGTAAGTTTAGAAGATGGAATGCGAATGATGAAATACCCTTCAAAATGGAAAGCATTCTACAAATGTTTGAGCGAGTTGGGAGTTTTTATGATGAAATAAAAAATAAATATACTAAAAAAAATATTTTGATTGTATCACACAGCGGAGTTGGTAGATTGTCATATTTTTACTTTAATGGCAAACCAAAAGATAATGACTATTCAAATTTTAAATTAGATAACGCAGAAATAATGAAGTTAGAATTATAGGCAAAAAATTATTTTGTTTATGTATGGAATTTTAACAAGGTAAGTACAAATGCTCTTGCTCTCCGCCAAGTATCACATTTTATAGTAAGTCAATAATAAATAATTTAACTATCAACTTTGTAGCATAATCAGTGTCAATAACTTAACTATCATTTTTAATCTGGTATTGACAAAAACTTTTCAAAGTGGTAACTTACAACTAAGTTATGAAAAAGAAATACATATTAATAATTTTATTTGTGTTTATTTCAATAATAAGTATTACTAGTTTTGGATTGAATGTTTATTTTTTAGCCACTAAGCCACTTTC
>JAQVLJ010000073.1 GCA_028704215.1 Clostridia bacterium | reverse complement strand
GGTATCAATTTTTTGGTTGGAGAAAATGCCCAAGGCAAAACCAATTTGTTAGAAAGTATATATTTTTGTGCAATGGGCAAAAGTCCAAAGACAAGTAAAGACAAAATGTTGATTACTTTTGGTCAAAATGCAAGCACAATCAAAGTTGTTTTTGATACATTGGCGGGCGAAAAATCTATCAAAATAGATATTTTGGACAATAAAAAATCCGTACAAATCAATGGAATAAATATTTTGAGATTGACACAACTAATTGGCGAATTGAACGTTGTATATTTTAGTCCAGATGAGTTAAAGCTTGTAAAAGATGTGCCAGAAGATAGAAGACATTTTTTGGACATTTCCATTAGTCAGTTTGACAAAGATTATATGCACGCACTTTTAAAATATGAAAAAGTGTTAAAACAACGAAATTGTATATTAAAGTCTGGATTAAGTGAAAAAAATATTAAAGAACAATTATCTTTATTTACTCCGCAGTTAGTTGAACTAGGAGCAAAAATAATACGCAAAAGAATTAAGTTTATAGAAAACTTAAAAGTTTTTGCTGACCAAATGCACAAGTCGCTAACAAGTGATGAAACACTAGATATAACTTATAGTTATAATTCAAATGCTGAGGATATTGAAAAAGATTTGCAGACAAAGTTTGACTCAAATTTTGAAAAAGAAGTTCGACTTGGATTTACGCTTTTTGGTCCACATCGCGACGATATGATTTTTAAAGTTAATGACAAAGATTGTAGGTATTATTCTTCACAAGGTCAGCAACGAACTGTTGCTTTGTCGTTAGTTTTGGCAAATATGGAAATAATAAAAAATGAAGTGAACGAGTATCCAATTTTGTTACTCGATGACGTTATGAGCGAATTGGACAAAAGTCGAAAAGACAAATTAATAAGGCTTGTAAGTAACTATCAAACCATAATTACAAGCACACAAATTTTTGATAATAAAATACCTATTAATACACTAAAAATTCACAACGGAAAAATAGAAAAATAATATCAAAAAAATAATAAAAAAATATTTTTAAAATTATAAAATAATTCTACAAGTCCCATTACAAAAGCATTTTTAAATAATATTAAAAAAACAATCAAAAATAATTAAACAATATTTTAAGGAGAATTTTATGAAGAAATTTTGGCAAGAATTTAAAGACTTTATTTCAAAAGGAAATGTAATCGACCTTGCAATTGGTGTGGTTGTAGGAACTGCTTTTAGCAAAATTGTAACGAGTCTTGTGAACGATATTATTATGCCACTTTTTGGAGCATTGCTTGGTCAAAATAGTTTTTCAGATCTAAAATGGGTAATACGTACTGCAACAGAAACTACGGCAGAATTAGCTTTAAGATACGGTGCATTTATTCAATCAATGATAGATTTTTTCATTATCGCTTTCAGCGTATTTATAGCATTAAAATTTATGATGAGGTCGCAGAAAAAACTTAAAGAAGCGTCTCAGAATATTTTGGAAGATCTAAAAAAATTGACACGTAAACAAAAGAAAGAATTAAAACAAAAAAGTAATGAACTTGATAAAAAAGTTGCTGATACAAAAGCCGAGTTACAAACCAAAACAGAACAAAAAGTCGAGGTAAAATCAGAGGAAAGTGTAGAAGACATTTTGCGAGATATAAGAGACGCCCTGAAAAAGTAGCTAAACCTTCTCAATGTTTATAATTAAATTATTTTCAGTATAAAAATGATATTCGCCCAATATCATTTTTTGCTTTCTCAAAATAATGTCATTTGGATCAAATTGGGATGAAAATCTATTTTGTTCAACAGTATCAAACTCACCAAAATAATCGCTAAGGTGTTCATCGTCTAACTCTTCATTAAGTTCTTTGGACAATATTTTTCGTGCTAAATTGTAGTTTTTTGCTCTAACACAATACAAAAAAGTAATTGGTGAAAATTCATTGAAAAACACCTTTTCTTCTGACAAATATACCGCATATTCATCAGTTTTTTTAATTACATTTTCTATCATTTCGTATTTTTGCACCAAACCGTGACCAAGTCCGTCTTTTAAATCAAAAAGTATTTTTATATCATCGCCAATTATATTTATTTCTTTGCATGTTCCTGAAAATATGATTTGTTCTCCATCATGCAAAAAAACATATTTTTCATCTTTGGTGTTTGCGCAAATGCTCACAAAGTCATGTCCAGATATGGTTTGTTTTTCCGCATCGACATTTATAACATCACCCAAAATGTAGTCTTTTAATATTTTGTTACCATCTTTTTGTATTATTATAACACTATCATTTTCGCCAAAAATGTTTACATCATATTTATTAGAATTGACTTTTACATCTTTTTTGTGCGTCAAAGGGGTGCAGATAATTTCTTTTTTTATTAGAAGGACATAACTATCGTGGAATTTTTGAGTCAATAAATTGCGTGTAAACAAAATGCCATTTTTTATCATAAATTTGTATGTATGGACAGAGTTGTTTTCAAAACATAATAGCGTGTGATTGCCATCACAAAAATCACACTGAATTACATCATTCTGAGCAATATCAGTGCTTTTTCCGTTGATAATCAAAACACCATCAACTTCGCTTTCGATAAAAACAATCATATAAGTTTATATATGACAAAATGCAACCAAAGTTGACTACAAAAGTTTGTGTTTGTGTTGACTTTGATTTGTTTTGACTGCTATAATTTTTTTTATTAAGGAGAAATTATGAACATTACTCTTTTAGGTTGCGGAAGATGGGGCTCTTTTATCGCTTGGTATCTTGACCACAATAAAAATAATGTTACAGTTTGGGGCAGAAAAAATGATCCACTTGTGGAAAGCCTTTTTGCAACACGTGTCAATACTTACGTTACCTTTCCGGATAGTATAGAACTCACCAATGATTTGGTATATGCTGTCAAAAAATCTGACATAATCATTATTTCTATTAGTTCACAATTTGTGCGTGATTTGATGAGTAACGTATGCAAAATAGATGGTTATAAGTCAAAAACTTTTGTACTTTGTATGAAAGGGATAGAAGATTCAACAGGAAAAAGATTGTCTGAGGTACTAGAAGAATTTGGTGTGCCATCAGAAAATATCGCAGTTTGGGTGGGGCCTGGGCACATACAGGAATTCACTCGAGGTGTACCAAATTGTATGATAATTGACTCAAAAAACAAAGATTTATCCTCGTATTTGGTAGATATTTTTAAAAGTGATTTGATCAAATATTATCAAGGCAACGATTTGATTGGCACAGAAATTGGAGCGGCAGCAAAAAACGTACTTGGTATAGCTGCTGGTATGTTAGATGGCTTGGGTTGTACTGTTTTAAAAGGCGCATTGATGGCTAGAGGTACTCACGAAGTTGCAAGACTAATGAAAGCATGCGGCGGCAGTGAAATGTCTGCTTACGGATTGTGTCATTTAGGAGATTTTGAAGCAACTTTGTTTTCTCCACATAGCCACAATAGAATGTTTGGCGAAAAGTTTGTAAAAGGAGAGCCTTTTGAAAAACTCGCAGAAGGCGTAGCGACTGCTTCTGCTATGTTGAAAATGGCTGAAAAATACAAAGTGGATTTGCCTATTACTAAGGCAGTAAATGACATTATTCAGCACAAAAAAGACCCGAAATTTGTTTTGGATTCACTGTTTGCAAGAAATAATAAAAAAGAATTTTAGTAATCAAAATATTATAAAACAAGAGAAAATCTATCAAAATACTGATAGATTTTTTTATAATTAATGAGTAATAAAA
>JAQVLJ010000016.1 GCA_028704215.1 Clostridia bacterium | reverse complement strand
AATTTACATGAACCAATATCAAGAATATTTTGGCAAACAAAATGTAAGAGTTTGCGATGTTACAACTGAAATGTTAAATGATTTTTATAACTATCATAGAAAGCGTGGACTTTCAGAAACCACAATTAAACATTATGCAACTGTTTTAAACCCAGCTTTAAAACTTGCATACAACAGCAAAATAATTGATAGAAATCCAGCAGAAATGGTTGACCCAATCAAAAGACAAAAATATCGTGGAGAATACTATGACAAAAATGATATGGAAAAATTATTTGAAGTTATTAAAAGCAGTAAAATTGAAGATGCAATTAAAGTTGCTTGTTATTATGGATTTAGACGAAGTGAAATTATTGGACTTCAATGGGACGCGGTTGACTTTGAGAAGAAAACAATAACAGTAAAAAACAAAGTTGTTTTTGTTGACGGACAGATTTACGCTTCTGAAAAATTAAAAACACGTGCAAGTTACAGGACTCTTCCACTGATTAAAGATGTTGAAGATATACTTATCAACCTAAAAAAGAAAACGGAACTAAATCAAAAGTTCTTTGGCAATTGTTATAACCACACTTATGATAATTATTTATTTGTTAATGATACGGGCGAACTTAGACGACCAAGTTATCTTTCGCACGAATTTGAGATGATATTAAAAAAGAATGGACTTAAACACATCAGATTTCACGACCTAAGACACTCGTGTGCAAGTTTGTTAATTGCTAATGGAATTCCTATTAAACAAATACAAGAATGGCTTGGACACGCAAATTTTGGAACGACAGCAGATATTTACTCACATTTAGATTTTAATAGTAAAAAGGAATCTGCTAACACATTAAAAGATGTTTTCACATTCAGTGCCCCAGATAAAAAAGAGGAAATTATCGAAGAACCTGAAAAGGTTGAAATAGATAAAGACTTATACAAAGAATTTGAAGAGTTTAGAGAGTGGAAAGCAAAGAAGAGAAAACAAAAAGATTTTGAAATGTAAAAATTAAACAAATTTAAAGGGTAAAACACAACACAAAAAGTTCTAAGATAACACCATAAAAAACAATAGTTTTAGGGCACCTATCTTAGAAAAATATTAGATTTATCTTAGAAAAATCTTAGAAAAACACCAATTTTAAGCATTTTAACGTGCTTTGAGTTGGTGTTTTTTAATGCCTTTTAATCTTCAAATATGTCGCACGTGTTCAAAATCTTAGAAAAAATCTTAGAAAAAGCAAATTTGTAATTAAACTTATTAAATATACATTCAATACATATAAAAACAAAAAAATTCAGCAGTTTTAAAAACTGCTGAAAGTCCCTTAAATGCAGGGGTTTTGGTGCGTCTGATTGGATTTGAACCAACGACACCGAATTTCGAAGACTCGTGCTCTATCCAGCTGAGCTACAGACGCATATTAAGTTTTTTTGCAAATTTCTTACATTTTGGACATATGTGATTTGGGTTGATTTTGAGAATTTTTGATTTGTTAGTTTTGGAAGTATCGCACTTGTTTCGAAGCCGAGAGCTTTATCCAGTTGAGCCATGAGCGCATATTTAATCTTTTTGCAGTATGTTTGTGAATAAGATTTAACTTGCTTGACAGCCATATTATAGCACATTGGAATTTGTTTTCAATATTTTTGATAAAAAAATTTTTCTTTGCTTAGAAAAATGCTTTGCTAGAGTAATAATTATATTAATAATGGTAACAAATAACGATATGAGATATTTTAATTATCACGCAAAAGCATTCAATTTGATCAATGAAGGGCATTTGATGAGCGCAACGCTTGTAGACAAGCATAGAAACATATCTCCCGCTTTGGTTTTGTATTTTGACAACCACGCCCCAATGCCAATTAGGCAATACGTATGGGACAGGTATTTTGAACAAATAAATGCTCAAAAAGTAAAAATAATAGATAACAGACAAGTTATGCAAAAAAATGATCCTGCAAATGAAAATATAACTGAAAAACCTAAAAATAATTAAAAGGTTTTGCAAATATTAAAATAATCAATAACAAATCTATTATTACTTGCGAATAAAAAAATGCTAAATACACAAACTTTTAACTATGAAAAGAAAGTTTAGTATTAGTATTTTATTTTTGGTAATAAGTGTCGTTCTCTTTGGCACCACACTTGCCTTAAACGCAAAAGTGTCCACAGTGGGCGAGAATTGTCCGATAGGGCCCGTGCAGACTTTTGAAAAAGCACAACCAGTCCAAGCAGATTTTGATGACAAAGCAACCCCCAGTCAAACTATGGGCGAACAAATATCAAACAACCTAGAAAATGCAAAAACGAAAGTAATTCAGCCGACTGACAACCGACCTTTTCAAAAAAGAGAGTATTCAAATGATGAGGTAAGGGCGAATAAAAGTGATTTGTCTCAAAAGGGCAATTCGACCACCATCAAAAACAGCACAAACCCAAATTACTACGCTGTTTATGATGAATATATAGTCGAGGGCGAAAATTACGAATCCAAAGGACAAACTTTTATTTTCAGTAATCAACCAGAGTTTATACAAGAGCAGTTAAAAAATGCCAACAAAGAGCAAACTCCCATAAAAAGTATTTTGCAAATTTCTTGTGATAAAGAAAATACAAAAAATGAAAATAACCAATCATCACAAAAAGATGTCAGTGCCAGCACCCCCGTTTATGAAATAATAACTGTAAAAAAATATCCTCATGCAGACAAAATTATGAGTGCAATCGCTATTATTTCAATGTTTTCGGTCATAGGCTATATAGGATATTTAATCTACAAACTAATCAAAGCATAAAATCATATTATGATTAATTCACCAGTCTTGATGCTATAAATATAACAATTATTTACTTTTTTGTTGTATGCTTTTTGAGTGGCGATTTTATACAAATTGAGTTGTGTAAAATACTTTTGTTTTAGGCTATCACTACTTAGTGATGAATACTTGTAATCTACTATATCTATATGGTCATCAAAAAACACAATTAAATCTACAACGCCTTGTACAAGGACTTTGTCAGTGATATTGGATTGGACAAATATTTCATTGTAAGGAAGTGACATCATAAACTGTGCTTCTTTTTTTGTTTCGATGCAGTTTGTTGTTAAATTAGATAGTTTTTCGTATGCCATTTTCAACAAATTGATATTTAAACTTTTGCTGTTGAAGTCGGATTGATTACCAAATTTCATTTTTTCAAGCGCTTCATGATACAATGTGCCCAAATTTGAAACTTCATCAGTAGAAAGATACAAGTTTTCATTTTGGTTAAGATATATTGGCACAATATTGTGTTCATCGTTAACTAATTTTGTAATCGCAGTAACATTGTTTTTTACAGAAATGTTGGTTTTTTCGTTGTTTGGATAAGAAAAATTTATGTTTTTTTGTATGTCTTCGTATGCTATTACAGGCGTATCTTGTATTACAGTATCTTGCTCAAACTCTTTATCTTTTACAAATAAAATTTTTACATTTTTGAAATCAAAATCGTTTGTCCATGGCGTTGCCTCAATTTTACTTTTGTATACAGACAAAATGCTATCAAGATAATTTTTTGCTTCACTTTTAAAGATATCTTTATTTTCAAAATCTATTTCACCTGTCAAAATAAGTTTGTTTTTTGCACGAGTGCAGGCAACATACAACATACGTAACTCTTCTTTGTACGCATCCTCTTCATTCAATTGCTTTAGGTAAAAATGAGTGTATGTTTCACTGATTTGTCGAGTCAATTGATTGTAATATTTGATGCCGATACCGCCATTTTTGTCAAAATACAACTCATCTTGTTTGGAAAAACTAAAATCGCAGGAAATATCAAATAATATCACAACAGGGTATTCAAGACCTTTACTTTTGTGGATGGTCATAATATTTATGCCGTTCGTTCCTGTGCTGGTAATTGTTTTGTTTTCTTTCGTAATATTGCTATCAATGCTGTTCAAAAATTGAATGATTGACAGGTCATTTTCCATGCTTGTGATACTTTTCAAAAACTGCATCAAATCATTTATTTCATTTGGACCGTTAGGGGTAGTAATTATATCTACGTATAATTGTTTTGTGTATAAAAAGTGGCAAATTAATTGAGATATATTCATGGTTAAGGCACATTTTTGCAAGTAGGTTATATTTTCAAATCCTAAATTTATTTTTTTTGTTGTTTCATCGTCAGCATTGTAATTAACAAGTGCATCGTAAAAAGATTTTGAGTCGCTTGATTTTTTTATTTTTGCCATTTCGTCATAAGACAGATTATTTGCTAGTTTGCTAGAAAAGAATGTCGCAAAACTGATGTCATCACCAATATTTGCAATTACTTTTAGTATGTCCAAAATTAATCTTGAACTTTCGCTCTCTTTAAGTGTAAACTTCCTTTCATAATTGATAGGGATATTGTTTTTTTGTAGCGTATCAATTAGTTTGCCAAGATTAATACTTTTTGAACGATATAATATCGCTATGTCGTTATATGTAAGATTGCGCGTTGTTTTTGAACTTCCATCGTAAAATGGTTGCCCGATAAGTTGTTTTATTTGTTCTAAAACCACTTCATTTTGTAAGTTTAGGGCATTATCGGCGTTTTCCCTTTCGGCATTTTCTACACTATAAACCGATTGTAATATTTCGCTTTCTTTTTTAACTGCTTTGTTACAAACAAAAATTTTTACTGCATCATCATCTATGGGATAGTCGTGGCGTTGAGGGTCAAAATGTCCGTCCGCCTTGTAATCAATGTCGGCAACATTTTTGGTCATTATATGAGAAAAAACTTCATCAACAAAATTTAAAATATTTGGACAAGACCTAAAATTAAAATTCATTTTAAACAAATTATCATTTGTAGTGTTTTCACATTTTGCCAAAAATAATTTTGGCTCAGAGAGTCTAAATCTATAAATGCTTTGTTTCAAATCGCCAACCATAAAGATATTGTTTGCACCCAGTATTTCAGAAATGATTTTGTCTTGTAGTGGATTTATATCTTGGTATTCGTCTACAAAAATATATTGATATTGATTATTCAATTCATTTTTTACTTTTTCGATTTGAAGAAGTTGTAGCATTATACGTTCAAGGTCGGTAAAATCTAGTACGTTATTTTCATTTTTGATTTTTGTGTAATTTTGTTCAAATAGTTTTACGAATTCTACAAAACAATTTAGATATTCAATTATATCCTTGTTATTTACAGAATTTTCTTCGAACGAACCCAAATTTTGTATTTTTTTCAAATTGTCTTTCAGCGTTTTAACCAATCCCACGATAGTGTTGTAAATTTGCTTGTCCTCTTCTTTTATTTTTACACCCGTAAAATTGTGAGCCCAAAATTGAAAAATGGCGTTGTAAGAGCTTACATAATCATTTGTTTTAATTATGTTTTTGCACAAATCTATTATGCTTTGCACGGTGGATACAACTTTTTGGTTTGATGTGTAGTCATTTAATTTTGTAATGTTTGCCAAAAAATCAAAGCAATATTTGTGTATCTTTGCATTTATATACTTGACCGCGGCGGAGGAGGTGACATCTTGTTTATATTCATTACAGGCGCTGTTTAACCATTCGTCAGGATTTGGCTGTATATTAGCAAAATTATTACACTGAATTACATATTTTTTTAGACTATCATAATTGCGAGATGTTTTTACAAAGATATCTACTAGAATATTCATTTTGTTTTTGTCAAACTGTTCTAGTGCACGATTGAATGCCGAATCTATAAGGTATTCTTTGCTTACATCAGTAACTATGTCAATATTGGGATTGATATCAAGTCTATAAAAATACTTTCTGATAGTTTTTGTACAAAAGCCATCAATTGTATCTATACTTGCTGTTTTGATTTTGTCTAAGATATCTAAAATTCGTACATTAGTGTCTTCATCTTTGGATTTTTCCAAATACGTTTTGAGCCGTAAAACCAAACGCTCCCTCATTTCATTTGCAGCCAACTCTGTAAAAGTGACGACAGCCAAATTTTCTGGGTCGACCTTATGGTCTACTAGAAGTTCGTAAATTTTCTCTATCATAATAGTAGTTTTGCCGCTGCCCGCACTAGCACTTATTAATGTTACAGGATTTTTGTGTTGCAATATTTTTTGTTGGATTTCATTCATTCTCCTCTTTGCCTCCTGTAATAAAAGATTTTTTTATCTTGCTATTTTTTCTGCAATTTATTTTAAGGCTATTTTTTTTACATAATTGCAAATAAGGACAATACTTGCAATTATTTTTAGTTGCAGGTGATGGCTCGATATAGCCTTTTTTTATTTCGACTATGGCTTGTTGACACAAGGCATCTACATAGTCATAAATTTTTTCAAATTCGCTTTTTGTTAAACTATATTCACATTTTTTGAATGTTAGGTCTTTTTTTAGTTCAATATTGATTATATCGCTTTTTAAAAACTCTTCGTTGCCTAGTCTAATATCCATTAGTTTTGCGACATTCAAATCGTTCAAATAAAAACCCTGCAAACTATACATTTTGTCAGCATTATCTGTGAATTTATTTCTTATCGGCAAATAAAACACACCCACGCAAGGTAAATTCAACTTCTTTTGAGTTAGCATTGCGTACAAAAATAACTGTATCTTTTTACCATAGTACAAATCGTCAAAATCAGGTTTGTCCCCGCCCGTTTTGTAATCGACTATTCTAAAAGCATCTGACACCAAATCTATCCTATCTACTTTGGACACTAGCGTAAGTTCGCTTGTTTTAAAGAAATTTTGTTCAGACAAACCAAATTCGAAATAGGTAGGTACAAATTGTGAATTCTTATCTTGGTAATTCAGTTTTGTCAATAAGCGTAAACACTCGTTGGTCAGAGAGTTTTTGAATTGCAAATTTTTTGAGTAGTGTGATTTAGGTAATTTTTTTGAAACAAAATCTTTACAAAAGTTTTGGATATCAATAATATCTTTTTTACTTTCATAATAGACTTTTACCAATTCATGCATAAAGTTGCCGAAATCAAATGCTTGCAAATCAGCAACTTCTTTTTCTTTGAGTTTTAGACCATACGAAGCAAAATGATAAAATGGACAGGCAAAATACTTTTCTAACTGTGAACTGGATACGTATCCCTTTTTGAGCAAAATATCGCAGTTATCTTCTGATAAATATTTGTCATAAGGCACTCCGTTATTTTCATTTCGATTTTTGTCACAAGTATATTCAGAATAGTCAATCTTGCTTAACGGAAGATATTTGTAATCTATAGCTGAATGTATTGGTAAAGGCAAGATTTGTGTTTCGTCTGTATCGTGCTTTGCTATAAAAAATCGTTTTTGAAGTTCATTTACTAGTTCACTTTTTTGATAATTGTCGACGATAGACATAGTAATAGTCAAACTCTTGTCAAAGCATTGCGCCAAGTTAAAGAGTTGAAATTTTGCCAATTTGTTTATATACGAAATGCTAGGAGCAATTTCGGCAGTATTATGTAACTCTACAATTTCTTTGTCCAAAATAATACCACAATCTTGCACAACACTTGGTGCAGTATTTTTTGTGCAGTTGATAATAAACAAGTTTTTATAGGTTTTGAAATTTTCATTGCTGTCGCTTACTTCTACACAGTCTATACTGAGTGGCAGAGGAGTGATTGATTGTTCTTTACTTGAGTTTTTGAGTATATCAATAAAACATGTCAAATTACTTTCGGCATAATGTGTTTCTATTTCGTTCAAAACTTCTATAAGCGAGTCAAAAGAACGCATAAGTATCTTTTGTTCATACAAATTTTCTATTTCATTTGCAATATTGATGAGAGCGCTTTCGATTGAAAGGTTTGCAAACAATGTGTTCAAATCTTCCAAAATCTGTTTTGATTTTGAAGTTTTGTCAATGTTTATGTTATCAAAAATTATATTTAGTTTTTTAATTGAATCCAAAATATTTTCATCTGTTTTTAACTCAATTGAATGAAAACTACCACAACGTTTTGTTTTTTGTAGATATTTTAACAACTTAATTTTTTCGTCTTTGGTCAAAGGGCAGAGTGCATTTGCGCAAAAGTCACACAAACTATCATTATCAAAATTGTTTTGAACAAGTGACAAATATGCTGAAACAAAACGGCACAACTCAGTATTAAAAAGCGAATGTTTTGTGTCGATATAATAATTGATTTCATATTTATCAAATGAACGTTTTATTTTGTCTGCAAACTTGTCAAGCCCATATACACACACTCCAAATTCATTGAAACTATATCCGTTCAATACACCCTCACGGATTTTTCTTGCTACATATTCGATTTCTTCATCTATTGTGTTAGCACCAAACAAAACCACATCTTCATTTTTGTAAGTTGTGTAAGATAAATTTGATAAAGCAAAAAGATTGTCAGTCAAATAAGTGTGCAAATTGTCTTGTTCTAATTTGCCTGGAATTACTTTACTTACACACGCTAATTTGGTAGCGACAAAGCGGAGTCTTTCGTACGTCTGATTAGGATAAATATGTCTGTTTTTTGAATCAGTATTTTGATAAACACACAAATAGGTAGAGTGACACAATTGTATCAAACGCTCGATAAAAGCATATCCTTGAAAAGTATAGTCATCATATCCAACAAAAAAGAATATTTCATCTTTGTATTCGTCATCTTGTAAGGTCAAAATTGTTGCTGTTATTACATCGTTTGCATCCAACAAGTCTGCTTTTGCAATGTTATACTCGTTGAGCAACATACCTAAATCGTTTATTTTATTTTGCAACTGCAAGTTTTTTGAATTAAAAGTTTGCAAACTTTCGCTTTCCGTCATACACGACTTTAATTGCGACAACGTTTTATATATCTCCGAACTATAAGCATACGAAAAATTTTCTTTTTTTAAGCATTTCAAATTAATATTTTTTTCGTTTAAAATTTTGTTAGTTAGGATTATTCCGCCTATTTTGGACAAATACTTTACATCTATATCATGCTTTTTTAAATGTTTGTTACAAAATCTATTTATTGTAGTTACTTCTATGTCAAAAGTACAGTCAATGTTGAGTCTTTTAAAAATCATTTTTTCCATTTCGAGCGACAATTTGTCTGGCACAAAAATTTTAATTTTGTGCAAAGAAGTGTCGATTTTTTTTATGTTATCGACAGTATTTTGCATACTATGATTTATGTTTTTAGCAGGTAAAAAAATAATTTGCATAAGCAAATTATATCATTTTACTTTCGTATTAGCAACCAATCAAAATATTAGTTTATTCGCTAAAAATCATTAATTCTTTTAGTTTTCCGAAGCGACTTGCGTTTTTGATAATTTGTTGAGTAATTTTGGTATTTTTTTTCACTATTATATCGTTATTTAAACCAAAAATATCTTTATTAACTTTTCTTCCTAATATAAAACTCGTGTTATTAACTATTTTTTGTTCATTTGTCAAAGTAGGTATAGGTAAAACAATATGTTTTCTTTCTTCATCGTCCGCTTGTTCAGGTTCAGAAATAATTGGCAAAGTGGTTACGTTTATATCTTTTTTTGTTTTCATTTTTTTTGGTTTGGCTAAAAACTTAAATTTATTTACATTTATGGTGGTGTTTTCATCATATATCAAAATTGTATTTTTGCTGCAATTTGCGATTTTTGCCAAGTCAATTTCTATGTCTTTGTCCAAATTGACTTTTGTAATCAAAAATTTGTCATTCAACTCAATGTTGTGTATGACCCCTTTTAATTCGCCGTTGATTGTATATACTTTATTTCCAATAGGATTTTTTACATAATCAAAAGGCTCTAAATTTTCTTTTAAATCAGCATGGTCGGTGTTTTTTATTGTTACAGCATTTTTGCCTACATGATAAATATTTTTTGTATGTACGACAAACCTCAAATTATCTTCACTAACCAACTCTATTGCTACCAAATTTTTTAGTTTTTTGTCAAACCAAATAGTATCGATAATACCTATCAATTCGCCTTCATATAATGACAAAACAGGTTTGTTTAATATATCTTTTATGTTCATATATTTTGCTCCTTATTTATATTTATGCAAGCAATTTTAGAATATGATTGCAACAATATTACTTTGGATTTTTGTTTGCCATTAAGTGAATGAGTGTTATATAATTAATTGTAATTATATTTTTATAATTATTTGGCAAAATAACTAAGATGAAATTTAAAAAGAATATATTATTTATTTTAATTTTTGTTTTTTCACTTTTTTTAAGTGGTTGTTTTTTAAATGCTGAAAACTATGTTGGTACACTCAATACACCCACTTTTTTTGATGTAGTAGAAGTCGGCGACAACAAAATAATTCAAATATCCGAAACGGAAAACGCAAGTGGATACAACATTGTAATTGATGATGTTTCTTATACCACTCATACGAATTATTTGGATTGTACAGATGTATTTTTGGAATTAAAAAATTATTCTATTAAGGTGCGTTCAATCTCAGATGGCGCTTATAAAGAAAGCGAGTATAGTGAAATATTTTATTATAGCAATACTACAAAACTCACTCAACCAAATGCGATTATAAATGACAAGACACTAACATGGAATGTTATTTTGAATGCCAACTCATACACTTTAAAAGTGGTTAAATTGGGCGAGCCTGCTGTTATTATCGGAACATATCCACTTACTATGAATAGAGTAGACATCTCAAATTATATGCAAAGTGCCGGTGCTTATGCTTTTTATGTAAATGCAGTTAGTACAAACGAAAGAATACAGACAAGTGATTGGTCGCAAGCAATTGTGTATCAAAACTTTTTGAAACTATCTAGTCCAACAGGATTGCGCATCAATAAAGACAATACAAAAACCGAACTAGTTTTTTCTGCTGATAGCAACAGCCAAAATTTTGCTTTAACAATCAATAATGAAAAAGCCATTTTGTCTTCAAACCAAATCGAAAGTGGCAAAATAAATTTGGAAGATGTTGGTTATGATTTATCAGAGGTAGGGGAATACGTTATTTCATTACAAGCACTTGGATACGAGCATTTTTTATCATCAGATATTTCTGCGCTTTCTCCTACTTATACCGTACGTGCTACATTGAATGCTCCAGAAATAATGAGTATACAAAGAGAAGAAGATTATTATTATATCACTTGGACTTCTGATAGTAATTGCAAAACATACGTATTGTATATTAACAGCAACTTATACAGAAGTGGCATTGCTACAAAACAAATCCTTTTACCAACAAGTGATATCACCACAAACAGCATTGTTGTTTATGTGATTGCAGAAGGATATGATTTTTATGACAATTCTTTACCAAGTGAAAGTCGTTCTTTTAATGCAACTTTATCATTAAACATTCCAACAAATATTCATATAACGAGTTCAGGTTATTTGACTTTTGATGCGGTGACAAATGCCAATGCATATTTGATTAATATTGACGGAGTTAATCACAAAATATACACAACTTACGTTGATTTGAGACAATATTTTACAATAGCAAAAATCTATACACTAAAAATAAAATCAATATTTGAAAGTGATGAAGACTATGCAGAGTCATTATTTTCAGAAGAGTATGAAATAGCTTATATCAAAATTATCGAAAAAGTGGACAACCTTTATTTTGGCACGAACAAAGATATGTACAAACTGTACTTTGACATTGATCAAGAAGGCGCTGAGTCATATCAAATAATGATAAGCAAGAGCGGTATTTCAAGATTGTTTAGCGTAACTTCTAGCCCAGTAGATTTGACCAATTATTTTACTGCCGATGGCGTATATACAATCAATATTAGAGCAATGTCCGATTCGCCATATTACTTAACTAGCACTTGGTCAGATAGTATTGAATGTCAATTTATTACCAAATTATCTATACCTTCAAATGTTATGTTGGATGACAGAAATGGTTATATTTTAACTTTTGATCCAGTATACTTTGCATCTTCATACACAGTGACAGTTAATAGTACTTCTTTTACAACTACAAATACTACAATTGACTTAACCCAATATTTTACCATTGCCACTCAATACAATATTTCAGTACAAGCAAATGCAAATGCGAACGACTATTTCACAGATTCCGACCCTTATCAATGCGACCCTTATGACCTGTATATTCAACTTGATGTTGTTCAAAACTTTGATGTTGTTCTATCCGACAATGCGTACATTGCCACTTTTGGCAATTTGTCTAATTGTCAGGGATATCAACTTTATATTTTCAATACTACTACTAATATTGGAAATTGGAGTAGTTTGTTTACAGATAACCCTTACGACTTTACTAACTTGTTAAGTCAAGCAGGTAACTATTTGTTCAGGCTAAGAGCAGTAGGTATAACGCAATATTATCTAAATAGCGAAACTGCATCTATTAATGAAACAATTGTTCAACTTAGTATTGCAGATGTTACTGGCTTGACGCACACTCATAATACAAGCGGCTTTTCTATTTCGTGGAATGCCTCCGATTATGCTTCCGGATATGAAGTCTATGTCAACAACACTCTTGTTGATAACAATTATCAGACAACAAGCATACTCTTAAATGACTATGTTATAGATGAAGGACAATACACCTTTAAAGTCATAGCACTTGGAAGCGGATATTATGCAAATGCTCAACTTGTTAGCATAACACATAATTACACCATGCTATACCAAAGTGATTTTGCTCGAAAAGAGGTGTTCATGTACGGCAATTATTGGGACTACGACCTCAATGATTATGAAAACTTCGAAAATGTAATATGGCAACAATTTTTGTTCAGAGATAATACTATCAAAGTTTTCATTACAAGTGTGGCAGAGTTGGCGCAACAATATATGACCAAATACAATAATAATACTATTATTTTAAATACAACCAATAATATTATTTTACGCAATTTGGTTTCAGGCGCCATCAATGAATATCCTGAATATGCTGCAATTGGAGAAATAACAATCAATTCAAGTGCTAGTGTGTACAACATAAGTTTTGTCAATCAAATGAATTTAGATAACACAACTACATTTACAACGAGTGAGAGCGAAAACCCTATCAATTTTGCTGGCGACATTGTAACTACTTATTCTGATAGAGCAAGCAATTTTGAAGCATTTGCAATTAATACTGCACAAATTGAAGAAGTGATAGTAAGTAACAGTGAACAATTATTTATGGTTGTTCAGTATGGAGCAAGACCAGTATTTACTTCAAACTGTGTTGCAAAAACTATTTATGATAATGCAAAACAAGTACTAAGAGAAATTATAAGCAACGATATGGACACTTATGAAAAAATAGTTGCAATATTTGACTATGTACAAAAAACGAACGTTTACGATTTTGATTTGCTCAACTATATACAGGAAAATAGTGGTAGCGTTACAGAAGTGGGACATTACAAAGACTTTTATTTGGAAGGCATATTATTAGACACAGACAATGCTGTATCTGTTTGTGATGGAATAGCAAAAACATTTGTTCTTTTGTGTCGTATAGAAGGAATAGAAGCAATTAAAATAAACGGTAGTGCAAACGGCGGAAATCATGCTTGGGCAAAAGTAAAATACAATGGCAACTGGTACATTGTAGACGCAACTTGGGCAGACCAATCATTAAGTGCTGTAGAATACGTTACACACTGGTACTTTATGGAAAGCGATGCTAATATGACTTCTCACAGTGCCTATTGGCCAATAGATAGTGAATACGTCGCAAATGAAAGTTTGGATTATTACGAAACAAAACTCTATTCATTCATGGGTACAACTCAAGATTATTCAGCGAAGTCACAATTAGAATTGAATCACCTTATCAGCTATATTGAGCATTTGCATACATTTGAGCCAACACGTCGCATATACGAAATCGGATTAGATATGGGAATTGACAACGAAGTGGATTTAAACAGTGCTTTATCACAAGCAGCAACCCTATCATTCTCATATTATGCATTTTGGAATTTTAGTAAAGTACTGATTGTATTTTAATCGCAAATTCATAATATTTTTTTTGTATATGTTCACACTAAATGTATGGACATCGTATCGGACAAAATTTTTGATAGAATTATGAATAGTCTGCATCACTCAAAAGACTTTATTGTACGTGATATTATTTTTGCAAACATTTCAATCAAGGTGTTGTATCTATGTAGCATTACTGACAACAAACAAACTTACCAAAGTATCTTAGAACCTTTGCAAAGTTTTGAAGGTAAGGCAAAAAAAGATATAATAACGCAAATTAAGTCCGAAATTTTGACAAACAATGAAGTCAAAGATATATATGACGAAACAAAAGCAGTACACGAAATATTAAAGGGCTTTGTTGTTTTAATTATTGAAAACCAAAAACAAATGATAGCAGTTGATGCAGAAAAAATTACCGTTCGAAACATTCAAGTTCCTCCTACTTCAACAGTTACAAAAGGACCAAGAGAAGGCTTCAATGAAAGTTTGAAAATGAATTTGTCAATGTTGCGACGTCGTATGGCAACGGAAAAATTGGTTGTGGAATTTTTAGAAGTGGGAAAACTTACTAGAACATGTGTCGCAATAACCTATCTTGAAGGTGTAGCAGACAAAAATATTGCAAAAAAAATATCAGAAAGAATACGAAAAATTGATATTGATGGGATAGTAGACAGTTATTATATTGCAGAATTTTTAAAAAAACGCCCGTATTCAATGTTTAAACAAATTGGAGATTGTGAAAAACCCGATATTTTGTGTGCAAAACTCTTAGAAGGCAGGGTGGGAATAATGGTTGATGGTTCGCCAATTGTACTCACATTACCTTTTATTTTGATGGAAGACTTGCAGGACTCAGATGATTATTATCATCAGCATCAAAGAGCGTGGTTTATTCGAATTGTAAGGCTTATAGGTGTAGTTTTGGCAGTTCTTTTGCCAGGAACGTACGTCGCAATAGAATTGTATCATTACAAAATTATGCCTACAGAGTTTTTGGTTACACTTCTAAACACTACAAGTGGGATACCATTCAATCCCTTTGCTGAAATACTCTTTGTCATTCTTCTGTTTGAAATACTTTATGAGGCAAACCTACGCATGCCTCAGTATTTAGGTTTGGCATTGAGTATTGTTGGTGCACTTATTTTGGGCGAAACTGCTGTCA
>JAQVLJ010000015.1 GCA_028704215.1 Clostridia bacterium | reverse complement strand
CATCATTTCCAACCATCAAACATTCGGATGGGGATTTGCCAATTTGATTTAAAACTTCCTGATAATAGGCTTTTGATGGTTTTGTCCCATGGGAGTTTTCAAAGGTGACAATTAAACTCAATAAATGTTCAATATTTACAGTTCCATCTCCGCATAGATTAGCAAACTCAATATCGTACCCTTCATTTTTTAAAGCAACTGCATGGTTGTAAACTGATGAATGTTCACCCATAGTTATTATAGCTTTTTTGTCCTTACGTCTAATACCATTCTTCAATGCAGTATTATTGCTTTCTGTGGCTGACGAAGTAAAAATAAAATATGATTTGGGTTGAGCATTTAGTAGTTTTAAAATTTTTAAACGCGATTGTTCAATATTTTTTTTAACTTGATTGCTTGGTAAATACAAAGAAGAAGGATTAAAATAATCCTCCAAATAATTATTGTAACATTTTATTACATTATCGCTTGGCTTTGTTGTGCTAGCGTTGTCAAAGTATTTGTAATTCATATTTGATAATATATCAAATTTTTTTCATTTTATCAATAGATTATGGTAGTAAATCAAGTTTGTTTTGTAATTGATTGGATTCAAAATAAACGTTTGGCACTTCTCCAACTATAACATTTTCACATAACATAATTTCGCTAACTGTGTCGATTAAATTATTTTTTATAGGTAAAACAATGCTTACTTGTGTTTTTAGACGCAAATATATTCGATGGATTGTATTGTTTATTCCAGCATTATAAAACTTCGAAACGATTTCTGTACTAACAACTCCCATTGGTACAAGTTTTAGAGTTATATTTGGACCTTTTCCTAAAAATATACTTATTCCAGAAAATGTACCTAATGGTAATTTCATACCCTCAAGCATTATGTTGTTCATGCTGTTTTGAGCTTTTTCTACAATATCGCGAACGACTAAGTTCATTGTATTAGTTTTTGCTTCTATGTAAGATATTTTTTCATCTCTTGTTTTAATGATGTTTACTAAACTTTCATAGTTTAATGATCGCAAAACTTCAAAACTGGACCGATTTACTGCTTGTTCTGTAAGCGCATTTACTTTGGCATAACTATAAGTAGCAATTATTGGATTTATTACCTTTACGAAATAAGTTGATATTAAAATAATTAGCAAAAATATTACGGAAAAAATGATAATTTTTCTTTTTCTTTTTGTTTTTATTTTTAAAAAAAAGTATGGTTTGTCCATACTAAAATATATGAAATTCTACAACAAAACATAACATCATTTGCCTTTTTTGGTATGGCTGCTAAATATTATTGCAAAGACAAAAGCAAAAAACACTGCGGCTGCTACTCCCCCTGCCACAGCTTCAAGTCCACCCGAAAGCAAGCCAATCAGCCCTGAATCACGTAAACCCATGATAGCGCCCTTAGCTAGCGTACTGCCAAAACCTATTATAGGAACAGTAGCTCCTGATTTTGCAAATTCTCTGAAAGGCTGATATATTCCAAGTGTTTCTAAAATAACTCCTATTATCAAATACAATACCAAAATTCTGGAAGTAGTAATTTTTGTGCGCACAACTAAGATCTGCCCTAACATACACAAAAAACCGCCAACCGCAAAAGATATCACGTAATCCCATACACTAAATTGCATTTTGACCTCCTTCGATACAAACGGCGTGAGCGATACAAGGTATAGAATCGCCTTGAAAACTTGTCGTCGGGCTTAACAGCGCGCCAGTTGCAACTAGTAATACTTTTTTATATTCACCTTTCTCAATTTTTTTTATAATGTAGCCATTCAAAATACTTGCGCTACAACCACTTCCACTTCCTCCCATAAAAACACGATCTGTTTTGTCAAAAATTATACAACCGCAATCTGTGTAATTTTTACATAGTCTAATTCCTTTTCGCTCTAGTAAGTCAATTAATATTTCGCTGCCTAGTTTTCCCAAATCACCAGTTACAATCAAATCATAATCATCAACTTTTGTTTTTGTATTTTTTAAGTGCATTTCTATGGTGTCCATCGCGGCAGGTGCCATAGCAGCACCCATATTATTCACGTCCTTGATGCCAAAATCCATTATTTTCCCGAAAGTAATACTAGAAACGCAAGCACCTTTACCATTTTTTGCCAAAACGCAACCACCACCGCCTGTAATTGTCCATTGTGATGTCGGTGGCCTTTGATTTCCGAGTTCGAGTGGAAATCTGTATTGTCTTTCAGCACTTGAAAAATGACTTGCAGTTGCACAGCAAACTTTGTCAAAATGACCACTTTCAACCAAACATGCACCTATTGCCATACTTTCTGCCATTGTAGCGCAGGCACTGTATAGTCCTAAGTAGGTAATATCATATTTGCGGGCAGCAAAAGAAGAACTTACTATTTGATTCATCAAATCTCCGCTCAATAGTAGTTCAATATCGCTAGGTTTTAAGTTTGCACTGTCGATGGCGTTAAAAATAATATGTTCTAATATTTTTCTCTCAGATTTTTCAAACGTTTTTTCACCGAATGTATCATCTTGTAGAATATAATCAAAATATTCTTTCATTGGTCCTGCGCCTTCAAGTGGACCAACCAAAGAATAATGTCCTATTATTTTAGGTTTGTTTTTAAATATAACAGTTTGTCGGTTAATACTCATATAGTCACCTTAAAATATCCAATATATAAGCCCTGCTATAATGCTAGCAACAACGCCATTTACAATGACCGGACCTGCTACAGAAAACATTTTTACACACATACCAAAGATTATGCCCTCTTTTTTGTACTCAAGTGCTGGACTAGCTATAGAGTTGGAAAAGCCTGTAATAGGAATTACTGAACCTGCACCGCCAAAAGCACCAATCCTATCATATATTCCGATACCAGTCAAAAGCGATGCCAAAAATACAATAGTAATCAGCATTGCAGAACTTACTTGTGCTTCTGATAAATATGGAAAAAAATATGTGTATAAATCAAAAAATCCTTGTCCAATAGCGCAAATAAGTCCACCAACCAAAAATGCTTTTAAAAGAGATGGTAACATTTTTGTTTTTGGAATTTTTGCTTCGACATAGGCGTTATATTTTATATTTAGATTTTTATTTTGCTCCATTTGTGCTCCTTTTTTAATTGTTTCCAAATAATTTTAAAACAAACGTAAAAAAATATAATATTTTTATAAAAAATTCACATACTACCTTTGATATTTTGGAGGTTATATGAAAAAAATAGTACCAATTATAGTTCTTGCGTCCGGGATTTGTGCGTTATCAGGTTGCACCGCGAATATTTCCGCAAATCCTTATTTATTATCAAAAAACTTGTCAAATTTACAGTCTTCGATTTTGAGTGAAGAGTTGTCAGATTTTTCTAATGAAAGCATAGAGTCATCGGCTTATTCAGATAATACGTGCGATGAATATGGGTATTTTCGCCCATATTTAAGAAACAAAACTAATTTTAGAACACAATCAAATGAAGCAAACGTTGTTGATTTGGAAAGTTTATTTTCTATTGCCGATGATGTTTATACTACAAATCAAAGATACGAGAGTGTAAAAAATGAATTGGAAAAAAGTATTGAAACAACACAAGATTTGTTAAGAAAAATTATAAATAATGAAGCTTCTTTATCAAATGAAAACAAACAATCAATTAAGCAGTATTCATCGGATATAAGAAAGTCGACTTATTCATTAAACAAAACAAACCGTACGATAAATGAAAATATCGATGAAATTAATATGCTTAAAGAAGACATGTTAAATAATAGTCGCCTATTGACTGATAGATATGTAGAATTACTTAATTGTTTAGACGACAGAATAACCAATGTTGAAAATGCACTATCATCTTTAACTATGATTAATGGCTTAATTAGTAGTGAAAATATAGTTACTGATCAACTTGATGAAAATCAAAATACAACTATCTTAGCAGATGATAATAAATCCACAACAAAACAAAGAAATTCTTTATCCGATAGTATTAAAGATTTTTTTTCAAAAAATAGTGTTCTAAACAAGAATAAAAATATAAATACTTTAACAAAAAACAATAATACATTTGATTTGAATAATTCTAACTCGATAAATAATACAAACAACACAAATTCTATAAATAAGAAAGATAATACCAACACAAACAATTTTAATAATGATACAAGTAATATAAACCAAAATAATAATGTAATAAAGAGTAACATTGAGAACACAAAAGATGAAAATAACATATCAAACAATGCAATTTATGCTGAAACAGAAAAAAATAATATTGATAGCTACAAAACAGACAATATTACAAATGTTGATACCTATGGGCCCGACTTTTCAAACATAGATACTTATTGGATGCGACCAGGTTACACAACAAATGATTTTTTGCCAGGTGCGCCATACGGAGGAACTATGGGAGGATATGGCACAAGCGGAGTTGGTAATTCAAACTTGATCAACAATCCAACAAGTAATATGCCAGGAATGACTACTCAGAACAAAATTAATTTAAAAAATGAGCTGAACAATCGAAACGACGATGTCCAAAATGGAGATGCAATAACACAGCAAACTCAACAAAATCAAAACTTAACCAATAACGTAGAAGAAAACGTCGTAAAGGACAATACAGAAAAATCATTAAAAAATATAGACACTTATAATGAACAAACCATATCAAAAACAAATATTGATAGTATGAAAAAAATTAAAAATGAAAACATTAATGGGTCAACTCAAAATGTAGAAAAATATAATACAGAAAATAATACAGTGAATGACCAATCGAATGTAAATGTGCCTAATACAATTTTAACTCCTAGTCCAAAAATTAGTTTAAAAACCTTGTAAAACTAGTAATTTAACCAGTTTTTAATAAGAAAAATATAAAAATATGGATTTATTCCATATTTTTTTTAAAAGTAGTTAATATTTTGTTTTCGATTCGAGATATTTGAACTTGTGATACCCCCAGAACATGCGCAATTTCACTTTGAGTTTTGTCAAAGTAATACCTCAAAATAATCACTTGCTTTTCACGTGCAGTTAGACAAGATATCATATCTCTTAAAATTATTTTGTCTAACATATTTTCGTTAGATAGATCATCAGAGTATCTTTCTTCTAAAGTGCTTGCGTTTTCGTCGTCATTAAACTTTTCGTGTATTGACATTGGCATAAATGAAGATTCAAGTGTAAAAATAACATCTTGTTGCTCAATATTAAATTCTTTTGCTATATTTTCAATACTTGGACTCTGTCCATTTTCTTGTATTGATCTATTTATATATTTTTTTATAAGTATACATTTTTGCTTGATGCTTCGAGATACCTTTATAACTCCATCATCACGCAAAAAACGTTTTACTTCACCTGCTATCATTGGAACAGCATAAGTGGAAAACTTAACATTAAATTTTGTATCAAAATTTTTTATTGCTTTTATAAATCCTACGCATCCTAGTTGATACAAATCATCGTATTCAATTCCTTTGTATTTAAAACGTCTTATAACACTTTTTATAAGAGGCATATTTTCTAGTAGTAACTTTTCCTTTGCATTATTATCACCTGCTTGTGCTTGTTTTAGCAGGAGCAAAGTTTCGTCAATACCAAACATCTATCCAACTTTCGTTTCCTTTAAAGATTTTATTTTTTTTGTAAGTTTGACTGAAACACCACCTTTTGTGTTATTTTTTACATCCACGCTATCCATAAAACCCTCCATTACAGTAAAACCCATTCCACTTCTTTCTTCACTCGGACGTGTAGTATAAAATGGCTCTTTTGCTTTTTCAATATCATCAATACCAATACCAAAATCAGTCACAATAATTGTTACCAAATTGTCCCAAATCAATACTTTTATAGATATATCACCTATCGAATTTGGATAAGCGTGAACAACACAATTTGTGACAGCCTCACTAACAGCGGTCTTAATATCCCCCAACTCTTCCAACGTAGGATTAAGTTGTACACAAAACGCAGCAACAACACTTCGTGCAAAACTCTCATTTTCGCTGTAAGATTTGAATTTAATTTCCATTTGATTTGATTTCATAAAATACTCCTTTAAGAAATTTTGGGCATTATTTCGTACAATCCCGACATTTTGAATATCTTTTCAGCATGCAAAGATGGATTGTATATATAAATTGGTTTGCCTTTGCAATTCATTTTTTTGTAACGCCCAATCAAAACACCAACACCAGTGCTATCCATAAAAGTAAGTTCAGACAAATCCATTATAATTTGGTTATAATTTTTTTCTACATCAAAAATTGTATCCATAGTTTTACGGACATAACTAGCGGTGTGTTCATCTAATTCTCCTGACAAAAGGATATATAATGTTTGATTATGGATTTTGCTTTTGATCTGCATAATAACACCACCTTTACAAATCAATCATAACAAAACAAAAATGAAAAAAAATGGCAACTTTTGTTGAAATAAGTCGTCATTTATCACAAATGATATTTATTTTATTTTTTTAAAAACAAATTTTCTAAATTGATATTTAACAAAAAAATGCCTTATTTCTCAATAAAACATTTTTTATTTACAAATGGTGGATAGGGGTGGATTCGAACCACCGAAGTCGGTGACGACGGATTTACAGTCCGTTCCCTTTGGCCGCTCGGGAACCTATCCAAATGGAGCTAGTGAGAGGAATCGAACCTCCAACCTGCTGATTACAAGTCAGCTGCTCTACCGTTGAGCCACACTAGCACGCAGATAACCTTGATGGTGAGAACACTGTTCACTATAAAAAATCGTGTCAATGTTCTCATAGCAACTCTTGGTTTGGTGCCTCGAGGCGGAATTGAACCACCGACACGAAGATTTTCAGTCTTCTGCTCTACCGACTGAGCTATCGAGGCAATGGCGACCCGAAAGAGACTTGAACTCTCGACCTCTAGCGTGACAGGCTAGCGCTCTAACCAACTGAGCTATCGGGCCATATAATCAACCTTACTAAATAGAATTTTGGTGGGCCTTCACGGACTTGAACCGCGGACCGACCGGTTATGAGCCGGTTGCTCTAACCAACTGAGCTAAAGGCCCATTTAGTGGTCGGGGTGAAGAGACTTGAACTCCCGGCCTCATGATCCCAAATCACGCGCGCTACCAACTGCGCTACACCCCGTCGGTTGACTGACTTTGTTATATTACAATAAATTTTGTATTATGTCAACAATTTACTCCATATTTTTTAAAACAATTAACTTTAAAATTGCATTGTTTTTCAATTCTAAATTATATTCATAAAGATATAATTTTGTTCATTATTTTAACCAACTTGGAGTAATTTCAATGTGTTTTTCGTTCATATAATTTAGTAAAGAATCCTTATCAAAATTAAAGTCAAGTTTGTATGCCGTAAGGCACATTTGTTTATCATTGTCTTTTGTACCATATTTTCCATCACCGACTATGGGATATCCATAATAAGATAAGTGAGCACGTATTTGATGAGTTTTTCCAGTTACCAATTCAGCTTCAACAAGAGTGTTTTTTTCAAAAAAATCAAGTACGCTAATTTTTGTAATTATCTGTTCATATCCCATTTGCGGCTTACTTGAAATATCTACTTTTGAAGATTCAGAGTTTTTCTTCAGATATAAGGTATCTTTGATTTTGTTTAGTTTTAATTTTCCTTTTACGAGCGCAATATATCTTTTGATAACCTTCCTGTCTTTAAAGGCTTTTGTTAACGCTATTTCTGCTATCTTGTGTTTAGCAAATATTACTAAACCTTCAGTATTTCTATCTATTCTATGAACTGGATAAACTTTGTAACTCAAATTTAAAACGCCTTCAAGACTTCTGTCTTTTTCGGATACTACTTCAATACCCGCTTTTTTAAAAACTATAAGAATATTTTCATCATCGAAAATAGGTAAATACCACATTTTGTTTACTGGTTTGTAAAAAATCACAATGCTGTCAAATTGATTTACAATAACATCGTTTTCGATTTTTACATCATTTACTTTTACATCCTTATTTTTAATTGCCAACAAAACATTATCTACACTTAGATTAGGGTCTTTTAAAACAATTGCTTTGCTAAGTGGAATGTTGTTGTATTTATTTATAAACATCAATTTTTTCATATTACTTCAATAAATTTTTTATATAAATTGCTCCCAAATCTTGGCTGTCGTATGCTTCACTAATTATCCAGGTGTTAATGTCGTAAGTTTTTAGAACGTCGACAAAGTCAACTAAATTCGGCTCACCATCTCTACCATCAAAGTATTTATCTCCATGGTATAAGTGTTTGATTTCACCTTTTGAACCATAGTTAATTGTGTACGCGTGAAAGTGTACATTTTTGAATTTTTCTTCTGGTAAGTTGTTTTTCAATTTTTCAAACAAATTAATAATGTCATTTTTTGTTTTTAAACTGCCGTTTGTACGAGCGTGTAAATGTGCAATATCAATGCAGGGATAACACACTTTACATTTTTGACAAATGTATATTATTTCATCTAAAGAGCCTAATGCTATAGTTTTGCCACCGATTTCAGGATATAACTTAACATTTTTATAGTCAAATTCTTTTTCCAAATTATTTAAGCCGTCAATCAATTTTTCTATCCCAATTTTTCGTTCTTCATCAGTTTTCCCATAACCACCACCTGGATGAAAAATGATTCTTTCACAATCAAATTCTTGTGCCAATTTGACGCCTTGTTTTATGTTTGCTAAACTTGCCATTACTACCTCATCTCTTTGACTTCCCAGATTGATGTAATAAGGACCATGCATGCTCAAAGCAATTCCATTTTCTTTTGCAGTTTTATAGTATTCAATACTTTCAGGTGTTAGTTTAAAACCAAAAGTGCATTGTATTTCATAAGCATTAAGACCATTACTTTTTAGCCATGCAAAAAAATCCTTCAATTTGCCTTTGAAGTTTGATGGAACACCTGCTACACCTATATTTTTCATTTTCATTTTTATACCACAAATCTAAACAATTTTTCAAAAAAAGTATAAATGTTATCCTTCAATGGATTGCAATTTTTACTATCAAATTTTACTTTTTTAATAAATTGTTGTGCAAATTCTTTTCCTTCAATAACCACATTGCAGTTATAATTTTTGTTTACATCTCTTTTGTCGATTTGAGAAGTACCTAGCACTAGTGTTTTGTCATCGATTACTAATATATTACCATAAATTTTGCCTTCATATACATTGATTTCTGCGCCTAATTTGTGTAGATATTTGGCAAAGTACATTGATGCAAAGCGAGAAATTTTTATTCCACTAGGTCGAGAAATCATGATTTGCACTTTTATATTTGATTTCAAACATATCTTGAATAAATTCAAAAGTGTACTATCAGGAAGAAATTTGTTTGTTTGGATTATAATTGATTCATTTGCATCTTTAATAAGTTTATTATAACTTTCGTTAATTTCTATTGAAGGAAGTATATTGTTACCCAAAGCGTTGAATTGTACAGGAATCGCTGTATTTTCTTTCGTTTGAGTTGAGGTTTCAAGAGGAAAAAACTTATTGAAAGCATAACCGAACTCTTTTAAAAAGTTTATTTCTATAACAGGGACAATTTCGCCTTCCAAAACCAAATTTGTGTCAGAGCAATTTAATTCCCTATCAACTATTGTAGAACTGCCAATTATAACGTATGTGCTGTCAAAAATAGCGATATTTCTTTTATTTTTCTTACTTAAAGGAGCGTAATTTGCTACCTTTGCACCAGATAATATAAGGGGTCTAAAAAAACTTTTTCTAACAAATAAAGTATCCGTATTTCCATACAGTAGTTTTACTTGTATACCCTCTTTGCATCTTCTTATTAATAGTTCACGAATTTTATCGCCAATCAAATCACACGCAAAAGTTTCCACTTGAATACATATTGTTTTTTTTGCAGTTTCAATTCTTTTGATTAAATATTCCAAATATTCATTTGGTGTGTTCAAAACATCCACTTTGTTTGACATTGTTAAGACGCTTTTGTATAAAAGATAATTGTAAAAAAAAATACTGTTTTTTGAAGTGTTTGGTGATGTATTTAAAAATCTAATAAATTTTTCATCTGTTAAGGAATCATATATTTTTTCATCTGCACACTTGTCAATATATTTTTTTTGTTGATAATATTTTTTGAGCCAATCAAAACAAATATATAACACAAAAGCAAATCCTGGTAGCAAAACAAAAAACAAACCCCAAATAAAAAATTTGTTAGTTTTGTTATTTTCATATACAAACAAGAATTTTAAAGTCGCTACTTGCAAAAGAATTAGCAAAATAACAGCCCAGATAGCCATACAATTCTCCTACAATAGTAGGATATCACATTTATATCAAAATGGCAATAATTTGGTTAATTTTGTGATAAAACAAGATGTTTTACATGTATTTTTGATTAAACATTGACAATCAAAACAAAATTTTATTGAAAAGTAAATTTAATTGTGCTAAAATATATTCATGCTGATGTAGCTCAGATGGTAGAGCAACTGATTCGTAATCAGTAGGTCGGGGGTCCGATTCCCCCCATTAGCTCCAATAAAAATGTGCCTGCTTCGACACCCTTTTTTTTAATACTATTAATAAAAAATATGCTTTTTTTTGAATAAAAAATTTATTTATTTGTTTATAATAATATTTATTTTTAGACTTTCTTTGTCTATTTGGTTGATTTTGCCGGTAACGGAATCTCCCAATTTAAAAATGTGGTGGGTGGCTACGTTTGATTTGTCGGTATTGTCCTTAGTCAAAGCAAATGCGTTCATACCATTTGTTAGTTTTATCAATGCCCCGCTCGGATAAATTTTTGCCACTTCTCCTTGGACTTCATCACCTATTTTCATTTCGTTGACAATTTTAATGAAAGGATTTGGTTTAAGCTGTTTATATCCTACTGTTGTGCGTGAATGATCTTCATTTGTGTCCAACACTACAAAATTATATTTTTTTCCCTCTGCCAAAAAGTTTGCTATGTTATCGATATTGTCATAACTAACATCAACAATATTTAATTTTGCTTTTATTCCATTATCTAGTAGCACAAGCGCATATTTGTCCATTATTTTTAAAACAGAACCTTTCAAAATTTCGCCCTTTTCCATTACAATATTGGAATGTACCAAGCCCTCTTCTGATAAAATTTTGTTGCTTGCAACTATGCTCTTTTTATAACTATTTAACTCTAGAACAACAGCCTCAATTTCTCTGTCTTTTAAATTGTTTTTGTTTTCGAAGTCTTTTTCTCTTATTTGTGAATATGGAACAAAAACATTGTAACCATAATAGTTTCCGCGAAGTCCTGAGTTTTCAATATCTGTTATTGGGAATAAAATTTTTGTACCTATTTTGATATTTGCCAACATATCACGCTGTTCCAGAGCATAATTTACATTTTTTGCATCTAAAACAATACAGTTATCATCATTTAAGTAACCTTTTACCATTACCAAAATGGCATCGCCTTCTTTATAAATCTTGTCCAATTCTTCATTTGGCACAAAACCATCGCGCATGCCTCCAATATTTACGACAGCGCCCTTTTTGCCTATCATTACTATAGTTCCAGTTATTATATCGCCCTTTTTGTAATTAGTAAAATTTATAGGCAAATCTTTCATTTTTATATCTTTTTGTGACATTATTTCTCCTTGGGTAATAGCGAATTAATTGCTTTTGCAATTTTGATTGAATAATTTGTTAAATTTTCTTTGGACAAATCATTACTAGTTGGATAAATTAACTCACCTACGCTTAAAGTATTTAGTTTAAATGCACGAGATTTGTCAAAGAAAGCTATAGGGAGTACAGGTGTGGCAGTTTTTGCAGAAAACATAGCCACCCCGTTTTTCAAATCATCTGGTTCAACAAAAGGTAAATTTTTCCGTGTACCTTGCGGAAACACACATATTTTTTTATTTTTCTTCAAAAGTTTAAAAACTTCTTTGATTGAAGATATGGCAACTTTATTTCTGTCTACGGGAATGGCACCAAATAATTTTAAAAAGAATGATTTGAATTTGTTAGTAAACAATTCTATTTTTGCTAAAAAATAAATTTTTTTAGCAAATTTTAATTGAACTAAAATCGGGTCTTTTGCAGATAAATGATTGCTAGCTATCAAAACTGGAGTATTTTTTGGAAATTTTCTTTTTCCTAATACCCTTGTTGGATATAATATGTTTAATGGAATAAATGCAATAATATAACATAACCAAAAAAACATTATATCCTCCTTTTTGATGCATTTGACCCTGCAACATAACCAGTTGACCAAGCAATTTGTAAGTTATAACCACCAGTTAATGCATCAACGTCCAGCACTTCTCCAGCAAAATACAAACCTTTATATAGTTTGCTTTCCATGGTTTTTGGATTGATTTCGTCCAAATCAACACCACCAGAAGTTATTATACCGTATTCTATATTATCCAAACTTTTTATATTTAAGTCAAATCTTTTAAGCCCTGTAATCAATCTTTGTCTTTCAATTTTTGTAATTTCACATAGTTTTTTGTTTTCAAAATTATATTTTTTTATAAAAAATGGAACAAGTGATGACGGCAAAAGTGTTTTCAGATAATTGCAAATGCTTTTATTTTTGTATTTAGAAATATCTCTAATAATTTTTTCGTTAAGCATTTGATTATCTAAGGCGGGTTTTAAATCAAATTCAAAAACTGCATTTTTTAAATTTACCCTGTTTACAAGGCTACTTATTGTCAAAACAATAGGGCCGGATATCCCATTTTTTGTAAACAACACTTCACCAAATTGTTTAGTTATAAGTCTATTGTTTATTTTTAAAGACAATTCAACATTTTTCAAAGTTAGTCCTTCAATTTCTTTTACGCTTTCAACAAGCAAAAACGGAATTAATGCTGGTTTTGTTTCTACTATTGTATGATCAAATTTTTTTGCAAAAATATACCCATCTCCAGTGCTTCCTGTGCCAGAATAAGTTAAGCCACCTGTACAAACAACAACACTATATGCAGTATATTTACAATTATTAGTACACACTATATAATGTTCATTTTCACAAATAACATCATGGATATTTGTTTTATAAGCGATTTCAACGCTTAATTTATCCAATTTTTGTTTGAGATATTTAATTACATCACTTGATTTGTCAGACATTGGAAAAACTCTGTTTCCTCGTTCAATTTTTGTAGTCAAACCCAAGTTATTAAAAAATGAAATTGTTTCGGCTGGACTAAATTGATAAAGTGAACTATATGCAAATTTTTTGCCACGAACAACATTGTTTATATGATTATCAATGCTTGATGCATTGGTAATATTGCACCTACCTTTTCCAGTAAGATAAAGTTTTTTCCCCAGTTTTTCATTCTTTTCTATTAGCAGTACTTTTGACTTATTTTGAGCTGCAGTGATACTTGCCATCATTCCTGCTGGTCCACCACCTATTACTATAACGTCATAAGTACACATTACAAAGACCTCAGGTAATCAAGCTCTTTTTTATTTAGTGTAGTGTATTCGCCCCTAGACAAACCACCCAATTTAATTTTGCCGATGCTAATTCGTTTTAAATATGTTATATTTTTTTCTATTTTTTCGAACATTTTACGAATTTGTCGATTTTTTCCTTCAAAAATAGTGATTTCTAGTCTTGTACCTTCAGAATTTGATTCAAAAACATCAACATTACAATCCCTTGTTATATAGCCATCTATGTCAACGCCTTTTGTAAGAATGTCAATTTCTTCTTTCGAAATATTTTCATCAATTTTTACAACATAGGTTTTGCCTATTTCGCTACTTGGCTTCATTATCTTATTTGCGATATCACCATCATTAGTCAATATCAATAATCCTTCTGTATCATAATCCAATCGACCAACCGGAAAAATTCGTGTCTTTACGCCACGCATCAGGTCCATAACAGTCCTTCTATTTTTCTCATCATCTGTGGTACAAACATAGCCCTTTGGTTTGTTTAATTTATAATACACAAATTGCTCAGTGGCTTTCATCGGTTTTGAACGAACAGTTACTTGGTCAATGTCTTCTTTGACATCATATCCCAATTCTGTTAATACTTTTCCATTTACTTTGACTACGCCTGACTTAATTAAGTCATCGCATTTTCGTCGTGAAGCGACTCCACAACTACTCAAATATTTATTAATTCTCATCTACTCCATCCATTGTAAAGTTATTGATTTTAATACATCATCTTTTGTCAATATATCAATCTTATTAATTGTATATAATTTAAGAGTTTTTAGCAAATGATTATCAAAATAAATATATATTTCTCCTACTTCAGAGCCAGCGTCTAAACTTTTGTCAATAATATTTGTTTGATATTTTACACGTATCTTTTCTCTTTCAAAAGGTTTTATTGGATAATAAAAGTCGTTTTTTGAATATAAATAAACGCGTCCTTGTTTGGAGTCGATATAGTATTCATTAAATATTTTTGTATCACTTCTTACAATATGTGCGTACTCGTAGTCGTTATATGACGCATTGAGTAGTGAGCAACTCTCTTCAAACATTGGCCCACAATTTAATACTACGCAGACCACAGTCATATTTTGCCTTTTGGTAGCACTAACAAGGCATCTACCAGCATCGGATGTAAATCCAGTCTTTACGCCAATGCAACCGTCTAAACTGTTAAGAAGTCTGTTTTTATTTTTAAAATATTTAATTTCGCTTAAGTTTGTTTTTGGAACTGTATAAAAACTCGTACTAACAATTTCGGTAAAAATCGGGTTTTTTAATGCATATGCAGAAATTAATGCCAAATCATAAGCCGTTGTATAATGATATTTTTCGTCAAGTCCGTGTGGATTAGTAAAATTCGAGTTTGTCGCACCAATATTTTTTGCTGTATCATTCATCAATGTTGCAAAACTTTGTACACTACTAGAAGTGTGTATCGCCAATGCTGTTGCCGCATCGTTGCCTGAGCGTAACATCAGTCCGTACAATAAATTTTTTACACTAATTTCTTCACCTTGACGAAGGTAAATTGAAGTCCCCTCAATGCCTACCGCTTTTGCATCAATTTTAATTATTTCATCTAGATTTGAACAATTTTCTATTACAGTAATTGCTGTTACAACTTTAGTTGTTGAAGCACAAGCAAGCTTTTTGTCTTTGTCTTTTTCATACAAAACACGATATGTTTCGCCATCTAATACACACATACCACGAGCAGAAGATGTTTGAACATTTAAACAATATGTA
>JAQVLJ010000072.1 GCA_028704215.1 Clostridia bacterium | reverse complement strand
TTTTAGTTATGATAATGAAACTAATGTTGTAACTTTAAGTGCAGAATTAAAAAATGAACTTGGAGAAATTCAAATTGATACAATAGCAGGAACAGCATTTATTAACGAATATGGTGAAATCGATGCTGTAATGAATATCGATGGCGAAGGAATTTTACTTAGCGAAATGAGAAATGCTGGAATGATTGAAAACTGTGGTTGGTTTTCAAGTTTAATTAAGAAAATTGTGAAAGTTGTTATTGTGGCAACTGTAATTGCTGCAGTCGCAGTTACAACAGCAGCCATTATTGTTGCAACTGCTGGTGCAGCTGCTCCAGCGTTGGTTGCGGTGGGTGTAGGAGCTACAACTTCAGCCACATTGGGAAGTTCAGCCGCTGTAGCATTAGGTGGTCTTTTTGCGATGACTATTGGGATCGCTGCAATACAAGCTGGTACAGCTATTGCTGAAACCATTGCTGATGGTTTGGAAGCTGTTATTAATAAAGTTAACGGAAATCTATTAGAAATTGTATATAAAGGTGTGAGATATGCAGCTAAAATATTGACTACAGCAATAATTGCCACATTGGCAACAAATGCTTATTTTATAGCTTTGGCCAACACGAAATCTGGAGACATGTATTACACCCCAATAGCAATCCCTAAAAATTTAGCAATTTCTGTAATTAATTTTAATTCGTTCGTAAGTATATACACATTTTTACCTAGTAATGCAAGAAACATAGCACAACAGGCAGGAAATCATAAGTCTCCAGTTTTTGATACTCATCACAAACCTGGTTATTTTGATCATTTTCATAGGGGTGACATTTCGCATGAATTGGCAATTTCTCATGCATTTTTTGGTTTGCCACAATTTAATTAAAGGAGAAAAAAATGAGTGTTACATATTTAATTGCTTTTGATAAAAAATTAACGAAAACAGAATATTTATATAAAGATATTTTAAAAAGCAAAAAAACAGTATTTAGTGATGATGATGGAATAGTATTTGAATTAAAATTGTTTCCACAAGAAGAAGATATTGCAAAAAATATTTTTCAAAGTAGAGTGGTTTATTCCATACGAGCATCAGTGCCATTAAGTTGTAATTTGTCAGACAAAGAGAATATTGCAGAAGAATATTATATTTGCGAAAAAGAACAATTAGATTGGTTTAAAGATTTTTTAAAAAAGCATATTGCATGGTATGAGGATGTTTTGTTTATTCAAATAGCATTAGGCTCACCAATTAAATATTCGGGAATGTTATCACAGCAGGTTGATGTAAATGATATAATAATAGATAATAATTTTTTATTTACTCCAAAATTGATTTATCAATTTGTTAATAATAAAAGAAACAATATTTAAGTTTTAAAAGACTTATGTGCAAATAAAAATAGTAATTTGACTGGTATCATAATAAGTGGAATTGACTTATAATTTGACTTATTAATTACATTTAATATCAAATTAAAATATAGGTATTCATTTTTGAATACCTTTTTTATAATTAATATATATTTGTTCTACATTGTTATGAATAGTCTAAGAGGTATATAAAATAACGTAATATGTAATTAGAGTTTTATTTTTGATAGGGCGCGGGAACGATGGGAGATGCTATTTTTTTCATCTTTGGTCGCCTGACCAAATGTTTTGTTCAAATCATACGAATAAAAAATGCAATCATAGCCAAAACTTTTGTCACCTAATTCCTCTTTAGTGATTTCACCAAAGGTTTTTCCCTCGGCGCTTACCCACTCTCCGTTCGGATACATTTTAACCAAAATGCAAACGAAATGCGCTGTTCTTTCTTTGATATTCTTCAAATTGTGTAACAATTTTTTTCGATTTTCGACTGAGTCGCCGTGATTTGACGCATATCTGGCACTGAAAACCCCTGGCTCACCATTGAGTGCATCGACGCATAATCCACTATCATCCGCCAAAACTATTGCTTCAATATTTTTTGTCTTCAAATAATCATGTACGGTTTTTGCTTTTATAAAAGCGTTGTCCAAAAATGTTTTTCCATTTTCCTCAATATCCTCAAAAAATCCGATGTCTTTTAAAGACAATATTTCGTATTCGGAAAAAATATCTTTAATTTCTTCAATTTTATGAGCATTGTTTGATGCTAAAATAATTTTTTTGTCATTCATAATTACTTCCTAATATATTATAACATATTTTTTAAAAAATCCACCCGATGTGAAAGTCAAATCATAAAAAAGTTTTATGAAAATGTGTAAAATTTTTAGTTTAGCCAAATAATTTTTGTATAAGATGAATACGCAAACAAGACAAGCATTTCCAATTTTAATACGAGCATAAAATCAGCTAAAACTATGTCACAGATACAAAACAAAAAAGTGCCAAATTTGACCGCCGCAATATATAACAAAATAAACCGTTTTCTCACGAAACCACCGATAGACAACGAAATACAAGTCGGTAAAATACGAATAACAAATCCGAACAAAGTTTTGTTTGACCTATCAAACGTCAAAAAAATCGATTTGGCGAGGTATTATGCTGCGGCTGCAAAATGTATGCTCCCCTATCTAAAAAACCGAATTACAAGCGTTGTACGTTGTCCAGATGGTGTTGAGGGCGAATGTTTTTTCAAAAAGCATTTATCAACAATAAGCGAAGGAATTTCGGAAATTAATATATTGAATGGTGACGGCGAACTTGAAGATTATTTTTATATCGAAAATATATACGGATTGATTTTTGAGGTGCAAATGAACACAGTTGAGTTTCACACATGGGGAAGCCGTATAGAAAACTTGGAACAACCCGATATTATGGTCTTTGACCTTGACCCAGATGAAGGTATGGACATAAAAAAAGTACGCCAAGGTGTCAGGGATTTAAAAAAAATTTTGGACAATCTTTCACTCACCTCTTTTTTAAAAACAAGCGGAGGTAAAGGTTATCACGTAGTTGTGCCTTTTGTACCATCGGTCGGTTGGGACAAGTTTTATCAGTTCGCAAAAAACATATCTCTACTAATGGAGCAAAAATGGCCAGACCGCTACACGAGTAACGTTCGCAAAATAAATAGAAAAAACAAAATATTTGTAGACTGGGAAAGAAATGGTCGCGGCGCCACAACAGTCGCACCTTACTCTGTAAGAACAAGGACAGGGGCAAAAGTATCTATGCCAATATCGTGGAAAGAGTTAAGCAAGGTCACTCCAAGCGGAATTGATATAAAAAATGCACTTCGCAGATTGTCCAAGCCAGACCCCTGGCAAAACTTTTTCCACACAACCCAAAAACTCAACTAAATTTGTATTTCCGCACATATCAAACAAACAATCTTTCATCAGTTATCAAACAAAAATGCCAGCCCCTAGTAACTAGAATCTGACAATTATCGAGTAAAAATTATTCTCAATTTTATATGATATACTTGTTTAAAAGCCATAAAGGTGTTAAAATATTGGAGTTTAAAAAAACTATATGTGAATATAGCGTAATTGGATAACGCAATCGCCTCCTAAGAGTATGTTTTAATAATTCTAAGTACATAACTATAAAAGGAAAAATTATGAAAGAAATAACTGCCCGAAAAAAAGTAAAAGACGGATTTATTTTTTTATTTTTTGCTTTATTGGCATTTGGTGGACTAGGATTAGAAATGCTGTTAGCATTTTTAATAGAGCCGCTTATTTACGGTATTGGATTAGAAGACTTTTCTACCACACAGTATATAATTCATTTGATAGTCACTTGCACTCTTTGGGGCGTATCCGTTTTTTTATTACTTTTCTTTGCAAAGAAAAAATTTGATTTAGATATTTTTTCCAAA
>JAQVLJ010000014.1 GCA_028704215.1 Clostridia bacterium | reverse complement strand
CTTTTTCCGTCTTCAAGTTTGTTGTAACTTCTAAACTGACCTTTGATAGTCAAATTGTCATTTTGTTTGACGTTTTCCTCTGACAAAAGTTTTTCAGATATTGTAATCGGTATAATATCCACTTGTCCGGAAAGTCTAGGAACAGCAAGTTGTAATATATTAAATGCCTCATCGTAAACTTTGTGACTGAGTACTGGCTCAGATATCACTTTTCCGCTTAGTGTTACTGTATTATTGTTTAATAATTCATGATTTGTATTCATTTGTTCTTATTCCTTTTTTGTGTTTTATGTTTTTATCTGAGTGCCTTGCTGATTAATGGTATAATTTTCGTTATAAATAAGTTCTCCAACAGGCACTGCCTTTATGTTGTTTGTCTTAAAGTCTTCTAGTACCATTTTTAAGCCCTGAATAATATTGTCCGAATTGTTGTGAAACAAAACAATGCTTCCGTTTTTTACTTTACTTGTCACTCTGCCAGCTAACTGGCTGCCACTCAATCCCTTCCAATCCAAACTGTCAACATCCCATTGTATTACTTTCAAATCCAATTCTTCGCAACAGGAGATCAAATTATCATTATAAGCACCAAATGGCGCTCTAAACAATTTTGCCTCAACACTTGTACACTCTTTAAGTATGCTCAAGTTTTCTGTCAATTCCAATTTGACTTGGTCAATATTTAGTTTGGTCATATTTGGATGAGTATTTGAATGTATTCCTACTTCAAAGCCATTGTCGGCGATTTTTTTTGCAATTTCTGGATAATCCTCTATCCAAAAACCGACTAGAAAAAACGTTGCTTTCACACCAAACTGTTCACATATAGCCATTATTTCTTCCGTCTTGTCAGCGCCCCATGCAGCATCAAATGAAATAGCTACTTTTTTTTCATCTGTTTGCACGTTATAAATAGGTACTTTTTTTAATCTTTGACCAAAATATATACTAGCAACAGGCAAACCCGAAATATTCACTGTACATAATGCCGCCAAAATAACGAACACTGCTAACAATTTCAATGTGCTTTTTTTTAAGAAAAATACTTTCATAGATATCTACCACTCCATTTTAGTATATAGATATAAAAATTCATCAAAAAATATTACACATATATTGTAATTTTTTCTCTAATTCTGTCAAAATCTGTAAAAATATCAAAAAAAATGTAATTATAAAAATTTAGTATTAGTTTGTGCTGTTTGAAACAATAAGGATCTAAATTGACTATTTTTGTTAGTTTTTCGAAAAAACTTGTATAATAATTATAGTGAGGTGTTAATTTGATAATAATAAATAAAAGTTTTTGTAATAAAAATGATATTAAAACTCCAAGTTGTTATGCTGAAGTTTTTGCAGCATTAGTTATTAATGACTATTTGTTTTCTGATGAAATAAAGTTAAAACTCGGAGATGGTGAAAAGCTTCCTGATATTTATACGGAGGACAAAGACATTGGCTTTGAAGTTACAATAGAAGAATCAAACGGTAATTGGAATAAAATAGATCAATTGAAACTAAATGTTATGTGTTCTATGCCTTGTTTTCACAAATCAAATTGGCTAGCAAAATCTGTTGTTGAGCTTATAAAAAAGAAACAAAATAAATATAATAAAGGCAACTATAGCCGAGTGCAACACTGTTGTCTTGTTCTTTGTTCTTTTTTTAGTTGTTCTGGTATAGAAATAATTAAAAATAGTGTATGTCAAGCATACAAAGAGATTAAAGAAGATGTGAAATTTTACAAAATATACTTATTAACTATGAATGGATTATATGAAATACACTCTCATATACCTGCCATTGTTTATGAATTTAATTCAAACGAATTTGAATCACTGATTCAACATCAGCGAGATATAATTGCAAAGTATAATAATATAAGATAACAAGATTTTTTCAATATCAAAAATCTAGCACTCAAAACAAAAGTTTTATTTCAATATTTCTTTAATCTCTCCCCCGCCATAACACATACCATCTGCATCATATACGACAGCAAATTGTCCAAGTGTTATTGCTTTTTGCTTTTTATCAAAGATAATTTTTACATCATCGTTTAGTCGCATTAAAATTGCTTTTTGATCAGGCTGTCTGTATCTTATTTTTACAAAGCACTGCGCACTATCTTCAATTTTGTCTGCAATCCAATGAAAATTTTGTACCAGTATCTCAGTAGAATACATTTGTTCACATTCTCCACAATGTACGTACAAGATATTATTTTTGACATCTTTTTTAACGACAAACCATCTATCATCATCGTATCCAGTAACTCCGCCAATGTTTAGTCCCCTTCTTTGTCCGATTGTGTAATACATTACCCCATCGTGTGTGCCTACTTCCTTGCCATCTAGGTCAAGTATTTTTCCTTGTTTTGCTGGCAAGTAATTCTTCAAAAAGTTTTTAAAATTTCTTTCGCCTATAAAACAAATACCTGTGGAATCTTTCTTTTCTGCAGTCACAAGTTCATTTTGTTTTGCAATTTTTCTGACTTCTGTTTTGTTGATATCGCTTAAAGGAAACAATGTTTTTGACAACTGGTATTGATTAAGTTGATTCAAAAAATAACTTTGGTCTTTGTTATCATCTTGTGCTTTGTATAAATAAAACATTCCGTCTTTTTCTACCACTTTTGCATAATGCCCAGTAGCGATAAAATCCGCACCCAACTGCATAGCCTTTTCCAAAAAAGGTCCAAATTTGATTTCTCTATTACACAATACATCTGGATTAGGGGTAAAGCCTTTTTCATACATTTCAAGAAAATAATTAAACACTCTATCTTTGTATTCTTTTGCATAATTAACAGTGTAATAAGGAATATCCAAAGTTTTTGCTACACGTTTTACATCTTCAAAGTCACTTTCGGAAGTACAAACGCCATTTTCATCGGCTTCATCCCAATTCACCATAAACAAACCAATTACTTCATATCCTTGTTGTTTCAAAAAAAGACACGCCACAGACGAGTCCACACCACCACTCAAACCAACAACTACACGAGCCAAACTTTACTCCCTATACGGTAATGATACCGGAACTTTAAACTTATTGAAAGCAACTAACACAGCATCTGTAATCCAAAATATTACAGCAACAGCCCAAGCCAAATTTGCTATTATAAAAATATTGTACATTAAAGAAGTCACAAAATAACTGCTAGGCAAAAATGTAAATACTATACCCAAAATATTCAAAATCAAATAAGCAAATCCTCTAACATCTCGTCCAACTCTGAACATATGTGCACCAGTGAATCCCAAAAATAATGTCAAAAAAAATAGTTTCCATTTATTAACATCGCATGGCAATTTGTTAGTAAATACCACACGTTCTTTTTCATTAGCACGCAAAGCAGCACGGCCTTCTCTATTCGTAGCCTGCTCCAATTTGTCAAAATTCATACCGCAAGCAGGACACATTTTTAAGCCTGCGGGCATTTTGTAAAAGCAACGTGGACAAGTTTTGTTTTCTTTCATAATGCGATTATAACACAAAAAAAATATGTTGTATACAAAAAATTAAAAAATTTGGAACCCTAAATTTTGTTGATTCTTCGAACGTGGCGACCACCTTCAAACCGACTTTTTAAAAAAGTTTTTATGATGCTCAAAGCACATTGGTAACTAATCAATCGAGCACCTAGACACAATACATTTGCATCTTCATCTTTTCTCGCAAGGCGAGCCATCTCTGTGTTCACAGCATTAACAGCGCGGATATGATGATATCTATTTGCTACCACATTGGCACCAATACCGCTTCCACATACAAAAATCCCGATATCTTTATCGCTCATTTTTTTACAAGCTGGATGTACAAAATCTGGGTAATCATCATCACTTTCATATTTTGTCGGACCCATATCCGATACTTCATAATTCAACTTAATAAGATAGTTTTTTATTTTGTTTTTGTAATCAAAACCTGCGTGGTCGCATGATAAAATAATCATATACTTTTCCTTTACAAAATTATTTTATCAAATTCGATAATATTAAACAAACAATTTTAAAATACTTTTTGTACAAGTCATATTTGCCAAAAATAAAAAATAAAATACGGCAAGGAGTAAAGAAATGAAAAAGAAAATTTTTACACTTATTTTGTTAGCCCTTATAACCGTAGCATTTGGTTGTAAAGCAAATAACCTAATGCTTCAAAAACATTTGATAGAAAGACGGGACAACTTGTTTTTGTACAACGACAGCACGTATTGTGCATCTTTTTATACAGGGGAAAGGGAAGAGCCTTACGAACTTGATGGAGAAGTAAATGAATTAGTTGAGTTTGGAATTATTATTTTTTACGCTCACAATCAATACAAATTATCAGCAGAAAGTTACCCATTTGAACTGCATGTAAATGACGAAATTTTTACAGGAAATTTAGAACGAAATGATAGCGACAAAACTTACAGTATTGACATCGAAAAAACCGCTCCAGCTGATGCAGTTGTAACTTTAAAAGTTGCGCTTCCAAGTGCCAACTTTGAGCAGACCTTAGTTAACGTTTCAAAAGATTTTGTCATCACTCAAAACCAAGCAATCAAAATTGCAGGTGAAGAATTGTCATCCGTTTTGAAAGATATTTTAAAGAGCAATAAAAATGTAGAAGTGATCGTAAAAATGTTAAAAGATTTTTCAGATAGTGAAAGCACAAAGTATTATTGGTATGTTGGTATAGTGAGTTCAGATGGTACAACAGCAGGTATATTGATTGATACACAAACGGGTGAAATTATTTCTAAAAAATTATAAAGATTTATGGAAATAATAAAAAAAAATTAATATTACTTAAAAATAATTAAATAATTCAAAATAATTAATTTAGGTGTGTTTTTACAAAAAAAACGCGTAAAATGCTTTAATTTTTGATAATTAAGGCATTTTTTATATTTATTTATATGTTATTTATATTTATTTTGTATTATTTATATTTATTTTGTATTATTTATTTGATGTTTTTTATTTTATTAAAATGATTATTATGTATTATTATTTTTTTCTTCAACGACCAAACAGTTTGTTGTGAGCATTGTACTTGCCACGCTTCCTGCGTTCATAAGTGCACTTCGCGTGACTTTGGTTGGGTCAATAATTCCACTTTCTACCATATCACAATATGTATCATTTAGTACGTCATAACCAAAATTTGTTTTATTGCTTTTCATAATTTTATCTATAACTATTCCACTGTCAACTCCCGCGTTTTCACACATTTGTTTAAGTGGACTAACTACTGCTTTTGATACAACTAACGCACCAACTTTTTCATCGCCGCTTAGTTGTTCAGCAAGTTTTTTTATATCTGAAATTGTGTTCAAAAGTGCTACTCCACCACCTGGTACGATGCCCTCTAAAACAGCCGCTTTTGTAGCAGAAAGAGCATCCTCAATTCTCAGCTTTTTCTCCTTCATTTCTACCTCAGTAACAGCACCTACTTTTATAATTGCAACTATGCCTTTTAATCGAGACATTCTTTCATTCAATTTTTCTTTATCATATTCATTTTGAGATTTTGATATCAATTCTTTGACATTCATTACACGCTCGGTTATTACATTTTGCTTGCCACATCCCTCGACGATGGTTGTATTATCTTGCGTTACAATTACTTGTCTTGCACGCCCCAAATCTTCCAAACCAATTTCTCTAATATTGATACCAAAATCTTCGCTAACCATTGTTGCTCCAGTAACTGCAGCGATATCATCAAGGTCCTGTTTTCTACGATCTCCAAATCCAGGTGCCTTCACACAAACACTTGAAAATACACCTCTTACTTTGTTCAAAACCAAAGCGGTTAGTGCTTCGCCCTCAACATCATCAGCTATCAAAAGTAATTTGCCACCCAAATTTACTATCTTTTCTATAACAGGCAAAATTTCTTGCATTGAAGTGATTTTTTTATCAGTAACCAATATGTAAGGATTGTCTAGCACTGCTTCCATTTTGTTCATATCTGTACACATATAACTACTCACATATCCCCTGTCGAAACGCATACCTTCAACAAACGCCAACTCGGTTGTCATAGAACTACTTTCCTCTATTGTGATGATACCGTCGTTGCCCACCTTTTTCATTGCATCAGCAACCAATATTCCTACTTTCTCATCTCCTGCCGAAATGCTAGCAACTTGAGAAATTGATTGATAGTCATTTATAGGTTTGGATATTTGTTTTAGTTTTTCACAAGCCACAAACACCGCTTTCTCAATACCTTTTCTCAAAATAATTGGATTTGCTCCCGCTACAAAATTTTTTATTCCTTCTTTTATGATTGCTTGAGCAAGCACACTGGCTGTTGTTGTACCATCCCCCGCAACGTCATTTGTTTTTGTGCAGACTTCCTTTATTATTTGAGCGCCAAGATTTTCAAAAGGGTCAGCGAGATCTATTTCTTTTGCTATAGTTACGCCGTCATTTGTAATAAGCGGCACACCATAAGCCCTATCCAAAACCACATTCCTACCCTTTGGTCCAAGTGTTATTTTTACAGAGTTGCACAAAGCATCAGCCCCTCTTTCAAGTGCAAAAATTGCATTTTCACCATTCAAAATTTTTTTTGCCATAAATACTCCTCTAATTTACCAAAACACCAATAATATCGCTTTGTCGCAATATTACATAGTTTACATTGTTTAATTTCAATTCACTTCCAGCGTATTTGTTATACAGTACTTTTTGTCCAACTTTGACTTGCATTACTATTTCTTCTCCGTCCATCATTCCTCCACTTCCAATAGCCTCTACAATTCCAATTTGCGGTTTTTCCTGAGCAGTAGATGGCAAAATAATACCAGACTTTGTTGTATTAGTATTTTCTTGCGGGATTAATAATACCCTATCAAATAATGGTTCGATTTTCATAAACACTCCTTACTATGCAAATAAATATATTCCCTATCGCACAAAAAATATAAGGCGAAAAAAAACATAATTTAATCCAAACGCACGTATCATAACACAATTATTTTTTCAAAAAATCATTTACTGCCAAAAAAATTAGTATAAGTCACAAATCAATGTGCATATATTCTATTATGTACGAACTGTCAACAGAAGTGAATTTTGATTATGATGAGTACAAAAAAAATACTACAAAAAAATCTGGCAAATTTTTTGTAGCAATGTTTGTAATCATTGGTTTTTTGCTCGCCTTATCATTTGCGAACCTGTTTAGCCTAGCGATGTATTCATCAGGACTTTCATTGTTAAGCGGTTACGATATCAAATCAAATAAGTTTTATACCATTCAGATAGAATACTATTCAGACTATAATCAAGCACGTGATTTTGCCCAAACGCTTACCATACAAGGCGCTGCCGGATACATATATTTTGATGGTGGATATAGAGTTTTGGCAAGTTGTTATACAAAATATTCAGAGGCAGAATCTGTCATTCAAAACATTAAATCTACGTATTCAAACGCAAAAGTTTATACAATAGATACCCAAAAAATTACATATCCAAGCAACTTAAACAAGTCACAATTAAGTGCTTTTAAAAATGTATTACAAAGTATGCAAAATAGTATTAACTCACTCCTCGAAATATCTACAGGCTTTGACAAAGGTGACACAAACGAACAAAATGTACACACTGAACTTAACACGTGCTACACAAACTTTGAAAATTCTCTTGCATCTTTTGATCAAAACATAAAAGGAGAAATCGCTATCAAATATGCCCGATTCAAAATGTATGTCAAAGAATTTGGCGAAAAACTAGCAAAAACAAATACTCTCACTACTCAAAACAACGAACTATCTTCAAACATAAAATATATACAACTCAACTGTCTAATCAGTTACAAAAACGCACTTACATATTTATCATTTTAAATCTGTTTTGGATTTTTTCTTATTTCTATAATAAATTACCACTTCGTATAATTGCCAAATGCCTATTCCCATGAGGAAAAGTGCAAATATGATTTGCAAAACATCTCCTTTCAAACTATTTGCCAAAATGGCACTACCAAAACTAACTATTGCGCCAGTAATTGCGAGTTTCCAAGTTTGTTTGTATGCAATGAGATGATTTTTTTTGTGCAAATATAGTGCCAAAACTGCCATTGGTATAAACGCAATCAAATTTATACCCTGCGCTTCTATTTGCGTAAAGGACAAAAAGATGGTTAGTATCGGAATAAGCAATGTTCCTCCGCCCATACCCATTCCGGCAATAATTCCTCCTACTATTCCTGCAACAATACCCCAAACGATTGACACACGTCCCCCTTAAAAAAGCAACATATTTACACTTGCAAACAAAATTAAAATGGCAAAGACAAGTTTTACTACCATATTATCCATTTTTTTAAGCAAAACAGCCCCAAGCGCTCCACCGCCGACAACTCCCAATATTACTGGCCAACCGCTCCCAAAATTAATGCTGCTATGAGTTATATATATTATCGAACTGGCTATACTTATTGGTAGAATTACGAATATTGCTGTAGCGTGAGCCTTTTTTTGTTCCATCCCAAAAAGTTTGTTTAGCACAGGAACTACCACCATTCCGCCGCCACCGCCAAAAAAACCATTTATCAAACCAATGAGAGCGCCAAATAAAATTATCCATTTTGTCTTTACATTCTTCACAAAAATATTGTTCACTTTTTGTATAGAAAATATTTGCCAAAAACAAATATTTGTAATATAATGACCAAAGTATATTATATTACTTAGATTAGGGGTACTAAATGAATTCAATCAAAAACACAAAATCAAAGTTGTTACTCACTATACTTACATTGGCGTTATTTTTTTGTGCAAATATAGGACTTATTCCATTATTTTTAAGCGAAACATACGCAGCCAGCAGTTTTAATAATGGCAACTTTAACAGCAACACATCTTCTACTTTCCCTTTTGAACCAAACAACTGGACGGCAAGTGGAAGTACAGGCAACTTGTCAGTAAAAGCAGGAGTAATCAGTACTGACACTACAAAATACAATAACAACAAAACCGCTATTGGTTTGTCCACCTTAGAAAACCCAGGTAAAGCGGGCGAAGATGATTATATTTTGATGCTCAATTCATCTGGTGCATCTTTTGGTTATACCTCAGATAGTTTTGTTATCAGAAAAGGCGAAAACTACAGAGTTTCTATTTCAGTATGGTCAAATGGTTACACCGCCTCAATGTATCTTTCTAGCAATGAAGAAAGTACCGTCAATTCTGCAAAATTAGAAAGTATCAACACATCAAGTACATGGACTACTTACAACTTTTATGTCACTGGTTATGACTACAAAGATATCAGTGTTTCCTTAAATATATGGATAGGCAAAAAACCTTCTATCAGCGTAAGCGGCATAGTTTTTTATGACAACATAAGTGTAACGAACATTTCTAATACGAATTTGCGTTCCGCTGTTGCAAATGGAAACACCCATGCTGGTGAAACATACTATTACACCAATTTGAATGAAGAGAACAGAGTACAGACCTACAATTTTTCTACTGCTCCATTCTCTCTTGATGCAAGTAGTGCCTCAACAGCTACAGATACTGACTATGTAACTTATTTGTATGCAAATATGACTGGCTCTACAGTTTCCTTTCCAGATGGCACTATCAAGTCAAGTGCAGGTACTGATTTGTCATATGGCAACACAACATCTTTGGCTATCATAAACAAACAATCATCATATATCAGTTTTTCTAGTTCTGAATACAATCTACTTCCAAATAGAGTTTACAAATTTACTGTTCGTTTGAAAATTGTAGATATTTCAGGTACTGCTTTTGTAAAGCTTAAAGATATGTCTGAAAATGGCACTGATAAAACTTTGACCATTTCTAACGGCAACGCCAATGCAACAACAAACAATTATTTTGATGTTTCAATTTATGTACGTTCACACGCACTGGACACAAAGCCAGTAAAAATGTTTGTAGGTTTGGGTTCAGATAGCAATAACACAACTGGTGAGGTATATTTCACAAATTATACTGTTAGCGTTGTGCCTTATTCAACTTTTAGTAGTTTAAGCACAAGTTCGGTAAATGGCAGTTTGGACTTGACTTCAACAGCAGTATCTGGTCACTTTTCCAATCCTTTGTTCAACGAGATGACTTATGAAGGTGTAGACCAAAAGGTATATCCTTCTACTCCTACAAATTGGACAAGCACAAACAACACATCTGCATCAGGTATAGTTAATACAAATTATTTTAGCGAATATACGTCAAATGTAGCAGCAACAACTCAAATTGCAGCACAAAATCCTGGCGTTATCAATAATTACAACACCACTCTTAACAATAACGTTTTAGTATTGTACAACAACTACAACACGGGCATTCAAAAATATGCAAGTAGTGAAGTGACTTTGACAAAAAACACATACAACAAAATCAGCGTATGTGTTCAAACACAGATTATTTCTAGTTCGGGTGCTGCTAGTGTATTTATAAAATCTGGTAATACAATAATTGCTCAAAAATCAGACATTCTTACCGGTGGTGTTTGGCAACAATTAGATTTTTACATTCACACAGGACTAAAAGATTTGGCAGTAAAAATTGAACTATGTTTAGGCAATGGAGATGATGCACCTATTGGTTATGTATTTTATGACAATTCCCTACTTAATTACTTGACTCAACCAACAAATTTTGAAAACATTACTTCAAATGATTACACAGTTATCGTAGACCTTGAAGATAGTCTTCAAAAAGGTTCTATTAATGGAAATTATTACACTCATAATCTATACACAGGTACTCTTGTTGGCGGCAACAGTTCAGTTACTAGTGGAATAGTAGACTTGTCTGAAAGTACTACTTTCTTACCAAGTGGCATCAATTTGTCAGCGACTGAGCAAAACAAATTACTGTCAATTTTCTGTACCTATGATACCGCTTACAATGTTTCTGGCAATTGGGGTTATTCATTAACATCTGGCAGTTATTACAAGTTGACTGTGAAAATATTGACTTACAATCTAGCACAAACAGAAGATTCACAAATTACTGACGATGATGACAATATTTATCCATTTGGAGTGAATTTATCATTGTCTACATTTACAGATTCATTTAGCGCTATCAACAACCAAAACGCATGGAAAGAATATGCCTTTTACATCAATCCAGACAGTGATACCACTCCTGTTTTGACACTTTCCTTAGGCTCTTCAAATGCAAAAACTTCTGGTATGGTGTTTATGACCAATCCAACAATACAAACTTTTGAAAGCAAAACAGATTTTGATAGTGATATAACTACTTTCAAACAAACAAATACAATTAACAATGTTTTGTCCGTGTCATCCCCTATTGAAGAAGATGAAAATGACCCAACTGATGAAGAAGAAAATTCAAACAATATCAATTGGCTCGTAATACCTAGTTTAATTACTGCATTAGCAGTCATAATTGCAGTAGTCGGAGCAATGGTAAGAAAAGTAAAGTTTAGCAAAACCAAAAAAGTAAGCGCAACAGAATATGATAGACAAAAGACTGTTGTTAGACAAATGTACAGACGTCAAGCAATAGAAGTTCGTGATGCAAAAATAAAAGCTTTGGACAAACAAAAATCTGACTTGTTGGCAGAAAAAGAAAAATACGATACGGAATACAAAACCAACTTGACCAAAGTTCGAAATCTAAAAATGAAACGTGATGCTTCTTTGAAAAACGAAATTGCAAAAACAGAAAAGTTACTACGCCAGCAAACCAAAACGACATCTCAAATAGGCATCAAACTAAATGCAATCGAAAGTGAAATAGCATATTTAAAAACTGAAACTTATTTGTCACAATTACAAATGCAACTATCTCAATCACGTAAAATAAGTGAAGCAGAATACAACAAGGCAGAAAAAGAATACGAGCAATCCAAACAATCTGAAAAGTCTGAAAAAAACGATATCGACAAAGAAAGTACAGACGATTCTCAAAAATAAAACCAACTAAATAAGCAACCGCATTCGTGTGGTTGTTTTTTTTAAAATGTATTTAGCATTATTTATACGGACAAGCCATATATTTTACTATGAAATCTTTGTTTAAAACCGTTGCTTTAATTACCATATTTTCAGTCATCACACGCTTTCTCGGTTTTGTATTTAGAATATATTTGTCCAGAAAACTAGGTGCTGAATATCTTGGTTTATTTCAAGTAGCATCTTCAGTTATTGGAATTATGCTCACTCTTGTTTCAAGTGGATTACCACTAAGCACTGCCAAATTTGTCGCAAAATATGAGGCAGAAAACAGGCAAAAAAACAAAAAAGCAGTGGTGGGAGCATCTCTAATTATAGCCATTTCGCTTAGTGCAATTTTATGCTTGCTTATTTTTATTGGACAAAACCTCTTTACTCATATTTTTGCGGATGATAGAGCAATAAAATTGATGGTCATAATGTTACCTGCGGTATTTTTTAGTAGTATTTACTGTGTTTTTAGAGGTGCAATGTGGGGCAAAAACGATTATTTTTCTGTGTGCATCACAGAATTTATAGAACAAGTTGCGCGCATAGTCATTACAGTAATATTGCTAGCCTCTCTCACTTCAAAATACGATTTTTCCATTGGAACTGCCCAATGTTTTAGTATAGCATGTACAATATCAGCAATACTATCTGTATTTATATATTTCAAAAAAGATGGCAAAATTCTATTTAAAAAAGGCGAATACAAAAATATTTTACGTAGTTCAGCACCCGTTACAGGAGTACGTGTAACTTCAAGTTTTATACAACCATTATCCGCAATAATAATACCCGCTCAACTTATATCCATCGGGTACACTTCAAGTCAAGCAATGTCTGCTTATGGAGTCATGATGGGAATGGTATTTCCTTTGCTTTTTATTCCCATGGCAGTTATTGGCTCACTAGGTATGGTTTTGATACCAAACATTGCTGGTCTAATGTCTCAAAATAACTATGACAAAATTGCCTCGCAAGTCAAAAACTCTATCCAAACATCCATTTTTTGTAGTGCTATTTTTATTCCCTTGTATTTGGGTGTAGGAGATTTGATAGGGGTAGTTTTATATGACAATGTGCTATCAGGTGTTTTGCTTCAAATATCAGCAATAATAGTTGTCCCAATAGCACTGTGTAACATCACTAGTAGTATGCTCAACGCTTTAAATCTTGAAGTCAAAAGTTTTAAAAATTATTTGGCGGGTGCGATAGCAATGTTTGCTTCTATGTTTTTGCTTACAAAAAGTATGGGCATAAATTCAATTATACTAGGGTTGTTTTTATGTATGTCGATAGTCGCTTTACTTAATATTCGGATGTTAAACAAAAAACTTCCCGGTCTACAATTAAAAATTGTCAAGACTTTGTGCAAATACTCACTAATTTGTCTGCCCTGTGCCTTGTTGGCATATTTGAGTGAAAGCATATTTTTACATTTTCTCCCAGTTTTTGTATCGTGTACGCTTGGTGGAATTATCGGTATATCTATGTGTCTAATTCTACTCAATACGTTCAATATATTTAAAGTGGCTCAAGTTATGCGTTTTAAAAGAAGAAAACTACGCACTTCTCCATAAAAATTATGTATAGCAAAATTTTTTTGAGTAAATAATTGATGTATGTTTACAGTATTTTTGCGTGTTATCATTATTTATTCAACCGTTCTCCTTTTTCTGCGTTTAATGGGAAAAAGACAGATAGGCGAAATGCAACCATACGAAGTTGTCATCACACTTATAATTGCCGACCTTGCCACTCTTCCAATGAGTGACACTAATATTCCTTTGCTCAACGGGATACTACCTTTGGCAGTACTTGTTGTTTTGCACTTTGCTATCACATACTCCACTCGCAAAAGTATGTTTTTAAGAAAAGTTTTTAGTGGAAAACCAGTAGTGGTTATCAGTCCAAACGGAATTGAATACGACAATCTTAGAGATCTAAATATGAACATAGATGATTTGCAGGAAAGTATACGTTTGTGCAATTATTATAGTTTTGACCAAGTACAATACGCCATAATCGAAACAAACGGAAAAATGTCAGTCATACCAACAGCAGATGCGGCTCCTTCAACAGCACTTGATACTGGTACAAAAAATCCGCCTCCTGTACTGCCTTCGATTATTGTATCAGATGGAAAAATGGTCAAAGAAAAACTCAAAGAACAAAACCTTACAGCCGACTTTGTAAAAAAAGTAATGAAAAAATTTGACATAAAAAAAATAGATGATATTACTATTATGTCAATAGATGAAGACGACAAAATGTATCTCCAAACGAAAGGAAAAAAGTTTCAAGTTATAAACGAAGTTAGCCAAAAAATTCAAAACAAAAAGGCTAGCAAAAAATGAAAAACTCTATAAGTATTATAATTATTTTTTTGTTAATCAATGCACTTTGCATTTGGGACATTATATTTGTCAATAACACACTTGAATATATGCACACACAAACACACGACATATTTGACTTTGTTGTTTACAATGATATTTCTGATAGTGAAAACTATGAAACTATCAGATCACAAGTTGTGGCTCTGGAAAAATACTGGGAATCAAAAGAAAATGCTCTTTGCTTAGTAATAAGTCGCAAAGATATGCAGCCAATAACAGACCATTTACAATACTTACGTTCAGCGATTATTTTGCACAGTCAAGAAGATGCTATCACCCACTCTCGATTGCTTCATGCAAATGTAAAAACTGTTGATAAAATTACAGAATTTAGACTGGACAATATTTTTTAAAAAAAATAATTTTTGTTATTCTATACGCTTGCCAAAGTATTTATGCAGTGCTATACTCAGCGAGTATGAAAAAAGTATTATCAAAATTAAACAAATTTTTTACCACTTACGAGAAGATATGGTTACTATCAGTTATAGCCCTCTCAGTAGGTTTTGCCATTCTGTTTCCAGAAGAGGACAAATGGTTTTTACAAATGATTGCCATCACATCTGTTATTTCTAGCGTTGTGTGTGAGTTACTTATTGCCAAGCAGTCAAGGTGGAATTTTATTGTATCCTTATTATTTGTAGAAACGACTACAATCGCATTATATTTGTTTTACGGATATTACATAGGAGCGTTGACCACATTATTGTTTTGGATACCTATTGATACTATTAGTTTTATCAACTGGAACAAACACAAAGATGACAAAGACAAAAATCTTACAAAAGTGCGACTTCTAAATGTCAAAATGGAAATAGTTGTAGGCATTTCTGTTGCTGCATTTTGCGTATTGTTCGGTTACCTATCATCATTAATTGGTGGTGAAGCTACATACATAGATTCTTTGTGTAGTGCTGTCGGCATAGTCAATGGCTTG
>JAQVLJ010000071.1 GCA_028704215.1 Clostridia bacterium | reverse complement strand
GCACGTTGTTGTAGTCCTATTCCTGGTGATGAAATTGTAGGTTACGTTTCGCGAGGAAGAGGTGTCACCGTCCACAGAGCAGACTGTATTAATGTTAAATATTTGGAAAAAAACCGATTAGTTGACGTTTATTGGGACAAAGATATTAGTGAAAAATATGTTGCCAAATTGTCTGCAATTTTTCATTCAGATACGAAAGCGTTGAATAACGTTACTCAACTATTAGAAAAAGAAAAAGTAAATATAGTATCTTTAAGTTCCAAAACGAATCAAAATCAAACAATAGAAATCACAATTCGTGTCAATGTCAAATCAAACAATGAATTAGATTCTATTATTCACAAAATCGAAAAATTGCCGAATGTAAAAAAAGTTTTGCGGTCAAATTGACAAATTGACAATATAGTTATACAATAAAAATAATATAATCAATGGAGTAGTAATGATATTTCTATTAAAAGACATCGGCTTTACCGGATATGATGCAGTTATAGCTTTTGCACTTATGACAATAGTATATTTGCTTGCCATTACTTCACACGAGTATGCTCATGCGTACGCAGCAACAAAGTGTGGTGACGACACTGCGCGTCTCAGCGGTAGACTAACCTTAAACCCAATTGCTCACATAGATTTGTTGGGGGCATTGTGCTTTTTAATAGCGGGATTTGGTTGGGCAAAACCAGTTCCTATCAATCCACTCAAATTTAAAAAATACCGCTCAGGTATAGCGAAGGTATCACTCGCTGGTGTTACTGCAAATTTAATATTATGCTTTATATCTTCATTTTTTTATGTGTTGTTTTCCAATATTTTAGTTGCTGACAATACTTTTTCTGTTTATACCGTATTTTTCTTTCAATTTTCAATGATATTCAACGCATTATTGTTTGTCTTTAATTTATTACCTATTTATCCACTCGATGGATTTAATTATTTATCAACAAAATTAAAGCCAAACAGTAAATTTATTCAATTTAATGCAAGATATGGTTATATTATATTACTTATTTTAGCAGCGACTGGTGTCATTAATTATTTGTTAGTTTATGTTCAGTATATTTACTGGCCATTTGTCAAACTTTTTGAGTTATTATTTTAGGATGCGATTATGGTGAATGAATACGAAGAAGAATTAATATTAGAAGATGATGTTTCAACAGACATAAGTTTTGTTGTCGAAGATTTTGAGGGACCATTGGATTTGCTGCTAAAACTAATTAGCGAAAAAAAGATGGATATCAAAACTGTAAAATTGGGTGAAATTACCGAACAATATTTGCAGTCAGTAAAAGATATGCAGTTAAATATGGAAAATGCAGCCTCATTTTTGACTATGGCAAGTTGGTTACTGGAAATCAAATCCCGCTCATTAATACCTAATGAAAATCAATTCGACGAAGAAGACGACCCTGAAGCGCGACTCAAATTGCAACTTGAAGAATACATGTTATTTAAGGAAGCGTCAGAAAAATTACAATTAATTGAAAATGTTGACAGATTTTACAAAGTGCCAGATAAAAGTGTGGGCGACCCGCGTATAATATTGAATGATTTTAACTTAAACTCAATGCTTGATGCTTTTGCTCTCATACTATCACGTGCTGTCGAAAATGATACGCCTCAGGAACCAAAACAAATTCAAAAAGACAGATGGACTGTTGCCGAAAAAGTAAATATGTTAAAGACAATTTTGCATGAAAATCACGAAATTAACTTCTTTAGTTTATTTGACGATAATTATTCAAAATTGGAAATTATTACTGTATTTCTTGCTATATTAGAGTTGTTGAAGATGCAACTTATTACCGTAGAGCAGTCAGACAGATATGAAGATATAAAAATAGTTTCAAGGAGTGATACAAATGAAGATTAGTGAATTAGCAAAAATTATCGAAGCGGTAGCTTTTGTTTCCGGAGATGGTATTGATTTGAAAATGTTTGAAACAAAATATGAAGTTTCAGAAAAAGAAATAAAAGATGCCGTAGATTTTTTAAAGGAAAAATATGATTGTGATAGTGGCATTAATGTGATAGTCTTTAAAAACAAAATACAATTTTGTTCTAACCCTGAATTAGTTGAAGACATTTCTGAAATATTAAATCCTATTCGTGAAAAAGCGCTAACTAGGGCAGTGCTCGAAACTGTTGCTATCATATCATACAAACAACCTATTACTCGCCTTGATATTGAAAACATTCGTCAAGTTAATAATTGTGATTATGCTATGCAGTTGTTGTTAAAAAACAATCTAATTGAGGTAGTTGGACGTAAAGACAGTATAGGCAAACCTTTACTATATGGAACTACTGAAAATTTTTTAAAAAGATTTCAAATCTCAGATTTGGCTGAATTGCCAAGTTACAGCGATTTGCTAGATAGAATACAAATTATTCACTCAAAAGATGATTCTATGTTTAAGACTTACGATGTTCCAGATGATGTAATTGAATTGGACGAAAGTGAATTACGTCGTGAACGTGAAAATTTTGAAGAAAAATTTGCAAATTTTGCAGACGTAATATCACAGTCTCAGCAAATGGACAAAATAATCAAACAAACTTTGACTGAACCTAAAGAACAATTAGATAACGAAGAAGCGCCTCAAAATCCGCAAGCAGTATAGTATAATAAATTCTTTCGAACAAATACTAAATTTATGATTTGGTATTTGTTTTTTGTTTTATTATTGATTGTTATTTCCACTCCAATACCTTTGAAATTCGAATTAAGTTTCGATATTTTGCATCTAAAGGGTGGAATAAAAATTAAATTAATATATATTTATGTTTTAAAGACAAAAGTCTTTGTCAAAAACGGATATATTTTTATTCAAGGTAAAAAACATACGCGAAAAGAAAAATTAAGCATACAAAATCCAAACCTTCAATTTTTTACACAATTAATAAAAAGTTTGTATTTTAGACAACAGTTAGTATATTTAAAAGTGTTGTCAAATTTAGGATATTGTAATGATGCTTTTATTACAGCAATGATGGCATCCTTTAACGATATCTTGGCAAAATGCCTACTTGCTAAGATAAAAAACAATAAAAAATCGGCACATATTTTTATAGAAACATTGCCAAACTACAATGAAGATAAGTTGTATTATTATTTTGAAAGTGCAATGACTATGTCACTATTCGATTTAATATTTGTGTTTTTGAGTGCAAAAATTAGTCAAAGGAGAGATTATGGACAAAATAAAAGACGAAAACAAAAACAAAATAGAGTCCTTGATTGAAATATCGTTAAACAAAATACGGTCTATGATTGATGTCAATTGTGTAATTGGCGATCCTGTTACCTTGCCAGACAATAGTGTAATCATACCCGTATCAAAAGTTACTGTTGGATTTCTATCTGGTGGCGGAGAGTATAATGATCTAAATTCAAAACGAAATATTGCAAATTATCCATTAGCAGGTGGCACAGGAGGCGGTTTCAATGTAACCCCTATAGGCTTTTTCACATTAAAAGACAATAAATTTAAAATTATACACGCTGACAAATCTTCCGCTTATTCTACGCTTCTTAAAAGCGCTTCCGAAGTATTAAAAAAAATGTCTCTCAAAATCGGTGAAGAAAAATGAAGAAAATTTTTGCTTGTTGTGTAATAATAATCGTATTATTTTCTCTGTTCGGCATTAATGGTACATATTGTTTAAATGTTCAAACATCTTCTGCTCGTGGTATGTGTGTATTAGATGGCGAAACATGTCGGGTTTTGTATGAAAAAGACAAAGACAAAAAGCTTGCTTGTGCTTCAACAACTAAAGTTGTAACAGCAATTACTGTAATAGAAAATTGTTCAAATCTAGATGAAATAATTAAAATTGATGCAAAAGCG
>JAQVLJ010000013.1 GCA_028704215.1 Clostridia bacterium | reverse complement strand
ATTAAAGACTGCCAAATTGATTGCAATCAAAGGCAAAAGCAAAACAAAATTGGCAAAATTTTGCTGAGTATAATTAGCAATCATGGTTACAGTGGTTACTGGCCCACCAATTTGAGTAAGTGGAATATGTCCAGTAATAAGCTGCCCAAATATTATAAGTACTTTCCAAGCCCATCTGAAAGTAAATGTCCAGCACTCACCTATTGCTTCACCAAAAGTATAAACGTACCCTTTTACTTGAATAAATAACTTGTACTCTATGTTCCCATCTACTTCAAATTCTATTAGTTTTGCATCTACTATTTGCTTTTCCCCATCACGTTTTATGCCTAGTTCAATAGTTTTTTCTTCCATATTTTCAAATTCGCTTGTGCTGGTATATTCTGCTATCAAAGTGTTCAAAGAATTATCATACACAAAATCAATTTTTGTTCCATTGACTTCATAGATAACATCACCTTGTTGTAAAATGCTAACATTATCATTGCCTGCGTTTGCAACGACTTCTGAAATTTGTGGAATATCATAACCATAAGATACTAAAAGTATTAAGGAAAAAATTACTGCTGACAAAAAATTGAAAAACACGCCAGCAAACAAAACTATAAGACGTTTCCATGGTTTTTGATTATTGAACGCATCTTTGTTGTCGCTATCTTCATTTTCTCCTTCAAATGCGCAAAATCCGCCCAAAGGAAACCATCTCAAAGAAACAACTTCTCCATTCTTTTTTGTCTTTGAAAAAATTGGTTTTCCAAATCCAATAGCAAATTCATTAATTTTAAAACCAAGAATTTTACCTGCGGTATAATGACCAAGTTCGTGAATCAAAACCATCAAAAGTAAAACCAATATTGCAATAAAAATATACAAAATTCCGTTTAAAACACCCGTGAAACTTAATAAATTATTCAATTTAATCTCCTTACAAAATAATCAAAAATATTATAGTCAAAAATACTGTGCTAAACATAATTGAATCAATCCTATCAAGAATGCCTCCATGTCCAGGTAACAAGTTACTACTGTCTTTTACGCCTGCTAATCTTTTGATATACGACTCAAAAAAGTCTCCAAACTGAGCGACAATTGAGCCGAACAAACCTATTAGTAAAAATATCCACCAGTTCAAATTGAACGCAACTAAGATTGCATTTAGAGTACCAATATTATGGTACAAAATATAAACGACAAATGCACCCAACATTCCACCAACCAAGCCTCCAATACAACCACTCCAAGTTTTGTTTGGACTTATTTTGGGTGCAACTTTTGGACCCTTTACAGTACGACCAACGAAAAAGGCAAATGTATCAGTCAATGAGGTTACAAGCAGTATTGTAATTAAAATCATAAAAGATAACCAAGGTGCAGTTGTTACATTACCTTTAATTAATTCGAAATTATTTACTACAAACAGTGTGCTTACAAACAAACCTGGGTAAATTGCTAACAAAAATGAATTAGCAAACTTAGATTTTAAATCAATGTCAGGTTGTGCTTTGCGTTCAAATATAACAAATACAAGTAATAAAATTGCCCAAAAAACAAGTCCAATTAGCTCTCCAAATAAAAGTGCAAGACCAAAGTTGCTAAATTCCTGTGCTATGACCAAAATAAAATAGAACAAAACAGGATAAAAACATACTACGCGTGTCAAATTTTTTCGGCCCATTATATTGAATAAATTGCTACATTCTATACATGCCAAAATTGCAACAACACCGATTGCAATGTCTGTGACACCAGAGTACAAAAATTTACCAGCAACAAACAGTGCCACCAAAGCAATAATTATAATAGCAGTTATAACTCTTTTTTTCATACTTTCTCCTTAATTCGTCCATATCTTCGGTCTCTTTTTTCGTATTTTTTTAAAGCGGTATACAAATCTTTTTTGCCAAAAGATGGCCAATAAGTCTTTGGAAAATACCATTCGCTATATATCGATTGATATGGCATAAAATTGCTTGTACGGTATTCGCCGCTAGTTCGAATGATAAAGTCTGGGTCTGGCATATCTTTTGTATATAGATAATTTTTAAAAATTTTATCATCAACGTGTAGTAATTTGTTTTTCAATATATTGTTGACGGCATTCAAAATTTCTGTCTTTCCACCATAGTTTATACAAAAATTTAAAAAGTGACTTGTGCAGTTTTTAGTTTTTTCCATCAAATATAAAGATTTTTGTTTAATATCTGCTGGCAATCCGTCCAAATCTCCAAGAATTTTTATACAAACATCGTCTTTTATGTATTGCTCGTTATTTTCGCTCAACATTTCTCGAAATAAATTCATCAAGCCATCAACCTCAGCTTTGGGTCTGTTCCAGTTTTCACTCGAAAATGCAAAAACTGAAACATTTTTTATTTTCAAAACTTTTACCATTTCCAAAATCTTTTTCAAATTGTCCAAACCAGCACGATGACCCGCCATTCTTGGGAGTCCTCTCTTTTTTGCCCACCTGCCATTACCATCAATAATAAAACAAATATGATTTGGTAATGTTTTTAATTTGCTAAAAATCTTCATTCTAAACTTCCATTATTTCGGCTATTTTTTTCTCACATATTTCTTCAACATTTGTATTATATTTGTCAATCAATTTTTGTACTTGTTTTTCTAATGCAGACAAATCGTCTTCCGTGATTTCCGAAGCTTTTTTCATATCTTTAAATACGTCCAAAACATCACGTCTACAATTTCTCAACGATATTTTGCATGTTTCTAACATATTTTTTGCTTCTTTTACCAAATCTTTTCTTCTTTCTTCTGTCAAAACGGGGAATACAATACGTATTTTTTGGCCATCGTCAGAAGCGTTGAGACCCAAATTTGAATCATTAATAGCACTTACGATATTTTTTAACACGCCCATATCCCAAGGTGTAATTACCAACATACGTGCATCACCAACTTGTATGTTTGCTGTTTGATTAATAGGCACACGTGTCCCATAATAGTCAACCACAATTCTATCAAGAACTTTTGGATTGGCTCTGCCTACCCTAAGTGTAGAAAAATCGGCATAAAGTCTATCTACTGCCTTTTGCATATCTTCCTCAAAAGATATCAAATACTCATCTGTATATTCGTTCATTTTTCCTCCAAATAATATATTTATGTACAAGTTAATATAACACTATTACCGTAGAAAAATCAACAAAAAAGCACAGTTCATATTCTGTGCTTTGTCGTTTTTTGCAATTTTTTTTATTTTTTAGTAGCGTTCATGACTTCACAAGCAAAGTCATCTTTTCTTTTTTCCAAACCTTCGCCCATTTCATAACGTACAAATCTTCTAACGTTGATTTTTTCGCCAATTTTTTGGATTCCTTGATTAACATATTCGGAAACAGTAATACTGTCATCTTTTACAAATGGTTGTTCTAGTAAAACCACTTCTTTATAATATTTTGTAATTCTACCTTCTACCATTTTTTCTACAATAGCGGCTGGTTTGTTTTCACTTAAAGCCTGCGCTCTATATATCGCTCTTTCTTGTTCCAAAAGTTCTTCTGATAATTCTTCTTTTCTAACAACTAATGGTTTGCAAGCGGCAATATGCAATGCGATATCTTTTGTCAATGACAAAAACTGTTCAGAAATGGCAACAAAATCTGTTTCGCAATTAACTTCTAATAACACGCCAATTTTTCCACCCATGTGAATGTATGAAGTAACAACTCCCTCAGCTGCAATTCTGCCTGCTTTTTTAGCTGCCGTAGCGATACCCTTTTCGCGCAAAAACTCTATTGCCTTGTCTTTGTCACCATTGGTTTCTGTTAATGCTTTTTTGCATTCCATCATACCAACACCGGTCATCTCTCTCAATTGTGCTACATCTTGTGCTGTGAACATAAATTACTCCTTATCTTCTTTTGTGTCTTTTTCTTCTTTATTTTCTTCTTTTGTTTCAGTTTCTTTCTTAGGTGCTTTTTTTACTGGTTTTTTTGTAGTTTTTTCATCCTTATCAGCTTCTTCAATTATATTTTTTTCATCAGCAGGTATTGGTGTAGAAACCACTTCTTTCATATCTACTTCATCTTCAGAATCAGATATTTCACGTAGGGTTACTCCTTCTTTAGCCTCGATTACAGCATCAGCCAAAGCACTCAATATGATCTTCAATGAACGAATAGCATCATCATTTGCTGGTATGCAAATATCTACATCTTCTGGATTACAGTTTGTATCAACTATACCAACGGTAGGTATACCCAAAATTTTTGCTTCATGAACAGCAAGATGCTCAGTTTTTGGATCAACTAATACAATCAATCCAGGCAGAGAAGTCAAATCTTTAATACCGCTCAAATTTGCTTTTAATTTGTCACGTTCAGAAGTCAATTTACTAACTTCTTTTTTGGGCAACAAAGCAAAGTCACCTATTAACTCCATGTTGTCCAAGCGGTTCATTCTGTCAATACGAGAACGTATAGTATTGAAGTTCGTCAAAGTACCGCCCAACCAACGATTGTTTACATAAAACATTCCGCAACGTTGCGCTTCTTGCATTACAATTTCGCTGGCTTGTTTTTTTGTTCCTACGAATAGGACGCTTGCACCTAGTGCAGCCTTTTCTTTGATAAAGTAATATGCTTTATCGATTTGTTTTGAAGTGTCTTCAAGATTAATGATATGAATATCATCTCTATCAGTAAAAATATACTTCTTCATTTTAGGATTCCATTTTCTAGTCGGATGACCAAAATGTACTCCTGCTTCTAGTAATTGTTTCATTGAAATAACAGACATTTTTTCCTCCTTGTTTAGTCTTCCCCATTGTTTTAAAACTCCTATCTCACCATTTCGGCAACGAGAATCGAATTTACAATGAGTGCAAATTATTCAAATTGAACGAGGTAAATATAACAAAATTATATTATTTTGTCAACAAATAATAACAAAATATTAAATATTGATATATATATTTTCCAACAAAAAAAACAGCATAAACAAAATGCTGTTCTTTTTATAAATAATTTACTTTTTACCTTTTTTATCTTGTTCTTCAATCATTTTTTCATATTTTGAAAACAATTTGTCAATAACGTTATCATCTAACACAACCGTAATTGTATTCAAATTTTCATCGACTTCGAATGCTACCGCCTCATCTTCTGCCAATCCTTCAAGTTTTGCAACTGGTTTTAAAATTGCATATAATTTTTTGTCCATAGGAATAATAGCGATTTGTTCAAATTCGAATGCTTTGTCATCTTCGTTGTAAAGTGTGATGTTGTCAAAATTATTTTCATCTAATAATTTTTCAACCGGACTTGGTCTTTTTTCTTCCATAAGAAACTCCTTTATTTTCTATCAAGATAATTTTGCAATATAGTAGCGGCACTTAGTTTGTCAATCATTTTTTTTCTATCTTGCCACTTTACATCTGCACTTATCATTATACGGTCAACATAAACCGATGTCAAGCGTTCATCAATATATATTAATTTACGCTGTGTTTTTTTTTGCAAATTTTCTGCAAATTCTTTTGTTTTGTGAGCAATTTCTTGCTCCTCACCTTTCATATTTTTTGGTAACCCGATTACAATGGTATCCACTTTTTTTTCATTAATCAAGTTAGCAAAATATTCTATATCCGAATCAAAGTCTTTCGTTCTGTATGTGTCGAATGGTGTAGCAAGTATTTTCATTTCATCTGAAAATGCTATTCCTATACGCACCAACCCAAAATCTATTCCTATTGCTCTCATTTTTACCTCATAGAAATGATATCAGAACAAACCGAAAAAAGAAAGAAAAAAACGAACAAAAGATATATTCGTTTTTTGCTATATCAAAAATATTGTTTATGACACTTTTTCTTTTATAGCCTTCTTAGTCTTTTCTGCCAATTCAGCAACTGGTTTGCAAGTTTTTACAACTACAATACCTACTAAGAAACCAAGAGTCATACCAATTACCAATTCTTTCATATATCCTCCTTGATATTAATATTTTTTGCAAAATGGTGCGATATATGTATTAAAATAATTAATTGTATATCCAAATATTTCCAAAAAAAATGCCTTTTGGCATTAATTTTTATTATTTATTAATTATTTAGTATTTATTTTGATTTTTATCGATATATTTCTGTTTTTTAAAAAAAATATATAATTTAATTATTTTGTAATTATTATTTTGTTTTATTTATTTTTTTCTGTTTTAAACGATAATTATTTATTGCAGATACAACGGCTTCTTGTGCCAAAACTGAACAATGAATTTTATTTTGAGGCACTTCACCTAAAATATTTAAAACATCATTATTTGTAACTAGTAATGCTTCATCAAGAGTTTTTCCTTTGATAAAATCAGTCATAACAGAAGTAGATGCAATTGCAGCTACACATCCAAAAGTTCTAAACTTTACATCAGTGATAACATCATCTTCAATACGCATAGTCAATTCCATTATATCACCGCATCGCACATTTCCGACTTTTCCAATTGCATCGGGTTTTTTTATGTATCCAACATTTTGTGGATTTTTAAATATCTCTATTATTTTTTCACTATACATTTTTTTACCCTCTTTCGTTTTTTATAAATCGGTGACATATCACGCAACTTTGTAACACTCTTTTTTAAAGCATCAATCGTAAAATCAATTTCTTCAAAAGTGTTGTTTACTGAAAAGCTAAAACGTATAGTCCCTTGCACATCTTCATAACAAAGTCCAAGTGCAGAAACCACGTGAGAGGGTTCGAGGCTATTTGATGTACAAGCACTTCCTGTGCTTACACAAATACCCTGTAAATCTAATAACATAAGAATACTTTCACCTTCAACACATGAAAATGAAACACTAACAATTTGAGGCAGTCTTTGACGAGGGTGTCCATTGAAAATAATATCTGGTATTTCTGCTTCTAATTTATTTTTAAAATAATCTGATAGTTGCTTCAGTTTGTAATTATTTGCCTTAATGTCTCTATATGCAATTTCAGCGGCTTTTGCAAAACCAACTACTGCAGGAACATTGACAGTACCTGCACGTTTGTTTCTTTCTTGATTTCCGCCGACAATAAAATTATCTATTAATACGCCTTTTCTGACATACAGCGCTCCGCAACCTTTTGGTCCGCAAATCTTATGAGAACTTATAGTTAAAGCATCTATTCCCAATTCTTGACAATCCACTTCAATATGCCCAAACAACTGAACAGCGTCAGTATGAAAAATAATATTTTTTTCATGAGCAATTGCAGAAATTGTTCTTATATTTTGAATAGTACCAATTTCGTTGTTTGCTGCTATAATGGAAATCAAAATTGTATCAGATGTAATACTGTGCATAAGTTCTGCAATACTAATCAATCCGTTGCTATCTACATTGAGATAAGTAACTTTAAAACCCGATTTTTCCAATTTTTCACAAGATGACAATACCGAATGGTGTTCTATCTTTGAAGTAATTATATGGTTACCCTTTCTTCTGTTCGCATTTGCGATACCAAAAATAGCCCAGTTATTTGCTTCTGTGCCACTACTGGTAAAATATATTTCATTTGAACTAACATTCAACAATTCTGCGATGGTGTCGCGGGACTGGTCTATTAAATTATTTGCATCACGTCCAATATTGTGTAAAGAACTACTATTACCATATTTATCTGTAAAAACTGGCAACATAGCATTTAAAACCTCGCCTGATACTGGTGTAGTGGCCGCATTGTCAAAATAAATTTTTTCCATAAAGTATCTCCGCATAAAATAGTATCAAAAATACGCGTTAAAGTCAATACTTATCTGTTTTTAGCAATAAAGTCGTTAATTGCATCGACACTATTCAAACCAACTAGGTGATCAACAGCTTTTCCATTCTTAAACAAAATCAATGTAGGAACTGAAAAAACTCTATATTCACGAGCCAATTCGCTACTTTCATCTATATCTAGTTTACATACGTCGATGTCTTTATTTGCCTCAGCAACACCTTCCAAAATAGGTGCCAACATTCTACAAGGCATACACCAAGTTGCAAAAAAATCTACCAAAACCAATCTGTCACTACCTATTTTTTGATAAAACGTATTTTTATTTAGTATCTCCATTTTTTATTTCTCCTTTGATTATTTTATTTATTATATTTGCTGCAATAATTGTAGCCATATTGGTTGTGCAATACACCACACTTCCCACCTTTTCCAAGTTTTTTACTGGAACTTGTTTTGTATAAACGACATCTAGTTTTTTGATTTTTTCCAAAACACAAAATTTTCTTATCGCTTTCGCCAGACCATCTTCACTTGTCTTGTGAATATCACTCAACTCAAATTGTGGTATGCCATACCTATTGCCTGCGCCCATACTACTCAAAATATATGCTTTGGATTTTTTAGCGTTTTTGATAAGTAACTTCTTGTTTTTAACATCATCAATACAATCTATTATAACATCAAACTGTGAAAAATCAAAATTTTTTACAGTAGTCAAATCATATTTTTGAGTAATTTTCGTTACATAACAATGTGGATTAATATCAAGTAACAGTTGTTCCAAAACATCAGTTTTGTATTTTCCGATAGTTGAATTGCACGCGACAATTTGTCTATTAATATTACTTTCGTCCACTTTGTCAAAATCAACAATAGTCAGATAAGAAATGCCGCTTCTGACCAACATATCACAAACAGAACCTCCGACTCCACCCAAACCAAAAACTATTACTCTTGTATTTTGGATTTTTTCAAGAGCTTCTATTCCAACTAATAATTCAAAGCGTGACAAAAAAACATTCATTATAATACGTACTTCTTGTAATCCTGCTTTTTGATAAGCCCATTCATCATATTTTCTACATATTTTTTGTCTATAACGATTTTTACTTTTGGATTATCACTACTTGCATTGAAAGATATGTCTTCAAGCAAGTTCTCTAAAATTGTTTGTAAACGCCTTGCTCCAATATTTTCATTAGTTTCATTTTCTCTTTCTGCCAACTCTGCAATTTCTGATAAAGCGTCGTCAGTAAATTCTAATTCAATATTATCAACAGCCAAAAGTTGCTGATATTGTTTGGTCAATGCGTTTTGTGGAATAGTAAGTATTTTTTCAAAATCTTCTTTCTTCAAACTTCTCAACTCAACGCGGATTGGAAAGCGTCCTTGAAGTTCAGGAATCAAATCATTAATTTCTGAAATATGAAAAGCTCCTGCTGCAATAAATAGTATATAATCCGTGTGAATTACACCATATTTAGTATTAACGACGCTTCCTTCAACTATTGGCAAAATATCTCTTTGTACACCTTCACGAGATACATCTTGTCCATTTGCTTTTTTGTTTACAATTTTGTCTATTTCATCAATAAAAACAATTCCTTCCTGCTCTGCTTTGTTTACTGTTTCTTGATAAATGCTATCCTGATCAATCAATTTGTCGCATTCTTCGTCTAGCAACATTTCACGTGCTTTGGCTATTGTCATTTTTTTAAGTTTTTTACTACCGCCAAACATCCCGCCAACTATTTGCCCTATGTTGATTTCACCACCACCGCCAGCTAATATATCTATTTGTTTTGGTGTTTCTTTTACTTCAATGTCAATATTTTCTTTGTCATAAATACCGTTTGCAAAATCTTCATCAAATTGCTTTTTAAAAGTATCTGTATCCAAAGTTTCTGGCTTAGCCAGTTTTTTGATTGGATAAATCAAATCTTTTAAGCGTTTGTTTACAGCAATAGTGGCTTTATCTTTTACTAATTGAGCCTTCTCTTGCTTTATAATTCTGTAAGAAACATCGGCAAGATCTCTTATCATACTTTCGACGTCACGACCGACATAACCTACTTCCGTATATTTTGTTGCTTCTACCTTTACAAAAGGAGCATTAACTAATTTTGCCAAACGGCGTGCTATTTCTGTTTTTCCAACCCCAGTAGGTCCTTTCAAAATAATGTTTTTTGGTGTTATTTCTTCTTTTTGTTCGACAGGCAATTTGCTTCTTCTATAACGATTTCGCAAAGCAACAGCAACGGCACGTTTTGCTTCTTGCTGACCAATAATGTATTCATCTAGTCTTTTGACAATTTCTTTACAAGTCAAATCCATACTAAACCTCCTCTAATACAAAGTTTTTGTTCGTAAATACGCACAAATCACTAGCAACTTCCATTGCTTTAAGTGCTATTTCACGTGCTGGCAAATCTGTATTTTTTACCAAAACTTTTGCTGCTGACAAAGCATAATTACCACCGCTTCCAATAGCACAAACGCCATCATCAGGTTCTACGACATCTCCAATATCAGTCAAAATTAATAACTGGTCTTTGTTCGCTACAATCATCAACGCACCAATTTTTCCAGAGTTAGGCTGCTCACGTAAGTTTCGTGCAATTTCTACTGCACTTCTCATCAAACTACCAGAATATTTGTTTAATGCGCTTTCAAATTTTTCACACAATGTAAAAGCCTCGGCTGTACTACCAGCAAATCCTACTACAACAGAATCGTTGTACAAACGTCTTACCTTTTTTGCAGTACCTTTAAGTATTACGCTTTCGCCCATTGTTACTTGTCCATCGCCAGCGACTACTGTTTTGCCATCTTTTTTTACAGCTACAATAGTTGTACCTCTTATTTCCATATTTTTACTCCTTATCATCTTCATTAATTATTTTTTTATAATCACAGTCTTTATTTTCACAGTATATTCTTTCTTTTTTTCCAGAAAAGCTCTTTAACAAAGTCGAATTACATTTTGGGCATTTTCCTATTGGCAAATCCCATGAAACATAATCACATTTTGGATAATTATCACATCCGAAAAATGTCTTTCCTTTTTTGCTAAATTTTTCTGAAACGGTACCTCCGCATTTTGGACAAATACCTTTTTCTTTTACCGTATGTTCCGATTCAATTCTCATTGTATTTTTGCATTTTGGATAATTTGGACAAGCCAAAAACCTGCCAAATTTTCCTTCACGGTATACCATTTTTGCGCCACATTTTTCACAAACAACATCACTTACTTCAACCTCTTTTTTCATAAGTTGACTTTTTTGGTAAGCGTTATCCAATTGAATAGTGAAGTCGCCATAAAACTTGTCAATAATTTCTTTCCAGTTTTTGCCACCAAGTTCTATATCATCCAACTTTTCTTCCATATCGGCAGTGAATTTGACATTCATCAGATTTTCAAAATAACCTTCCAAAAATTCTACAACTTTGACACCAAGTTCTGTCGGCAAAATGTATTTTCCATCTTTTGTAGTATATTCTCTATTAGATATAGTCAACACTGTTGCCGCATACGTTGCTGGTCGACCTATACCTTTGTCTTCCATTTCTTTTACCAAAGTAGCATCTGTATAACGTACAGGCGGTTTTGTGAATTTTTGTTCATATTTTAATTCTGATAAGTTTAGAACTTCACCCTTTACCAAATTAGGAATATTTATTCCCGATTTTTCATCTTCAATTTGTTTATATACTTTCAAAAACCCATCAAATTTTAATGCCTTTCCCGACGCTCTAAATGAATAATCGTTTGCGGAAATATCCACAGTCAAACTATCAAATTGTGCGTTGGTCATTTGACTGGCAAGGAATCTATTGAAAACCAATGTGTATAGTTGCAAATATCTGCTCTCAATACGATTTTTTAGACTCTCAGGTGTGTATTGCAAGGTAATAGGTCGAATCGCCTCATGGGCATCCTGTGCCCCTTTCTTTGTTTCATACACATTGTATTTAGCAGGTGCATATTTCGGACCAAAGTTGGAAAGTATAAATTGTTTTGCCATTTCTTGTGCACCGACTGCCACACGAGTGGAGTCAGTACGAATGTAAGTAATCAAAGCAGTTTTCCCTTCGCCTTGTATTTCTATACCCTCATACAAATCCTGTGCACATTTGGTATAGGCACTCAAAGACATCTTTAATTTGTTAATAGCATCTTGCTGCAAAGTACTTGTAATATAAGGTGCTGGGGATTTTGAATAAACAACGCTTTCTTTTACATCACTTACAACATAATTTGCATTTTTTAAATCAGCAACAACTTTTTGCATTTGATCGCTGTTTTCAATTTTGATTTTTTTACTTTGATATGTCGACAAATCTGCTTTAAAAATCAAATTGTCATTTACCTTGTTCAAAAGTGCGTTCACATCCCAGTATTCTTCTGGTACAAAACTTTGAATTTTCTTTTCCCTGTCAACTACCAGTTTAAGTACAACAGACTGAACTCTTCCGGCACTTAACTTGCTACGAATTTTTTGGGATAAAAGAGGTGACAATTTGTATCCCATAAGTCTGTCCAAAACTCTTCTAGCCTGTTGAGCATCAATCAAGTTATAGTTCAATGCACGAGGCGAATTAATACCGCCTTGTACTGCGTTTTTTGAAAGTTCGTTGAATTCCACTCGAACGGGAGCATCTTTGTCCAAACCCAAAATTGTAGACAAGTGCCACGAAATAGCCTCTCCTTCTCGGTCAGGGTCAGTTGCAAGATATATTTTTTCTGCTTTGGAAGCCTTTTGTTTTAGTTGTTTTACCAAATCTTCTTTGCCTTGAATAATTTCATAAGTAGGATTATAATTTTTTTGAACATCTACTCCAAGTGTTTTGACAGGTAAATCTCTAATATGTCCCTTTGTAGCAAAAACCTCAAAATCGCTTCCCAAATATTTTTTTATAGTTTCTCTTTTTGCCGGTCCTTCTATAAGTACTAATTTCATAAAATTTTATTCCTTTAATTTGCCAAATAATAATTGCCTGGCAATTTGTCAATAAGCCCTTTCATCTGCAAGCTAATTAAAATTGCATTCAATTGATTTGGAACAAGATGAGTATGTTCCAATAAATCTTGAAATGATTTTTTGTCAGACTTGATATACTTTATTATAGTTTGTTCAGAAAAGTCAAGTTGAAAGTCATTTTTGTTTGTATTTTTTGAATAATCGATATGCAAAACATCAAGTATATCATTTGGAGAAAGCACGATTGATGTCGAAAATTCTTTTATGGTTCGATTACAACCCTCACTTTCGAGAGATGATAATTTCCCAGGAATAGCAAAAATCTCCCTGTTAAATTCAATGGCATAATTTCTAGTATGAATTGAGCCGCTTGAAACGCCCGCCTCCGTCAACAAAACTCCTCTACTCAAACCGGCAATTATACGGTTTCTCACTGGAAACATATATGGTTGTATTGACACAGATGGTCTGTTTTCAGTAATCGCCAAGTTGTTTTCAATTATTTTTTTAAACAAATTCATATTCATTGCAGGATAAACGTGATAAAACCCGCCCGCCAAAACAGCAATAGTTTTTCCCTTTACTTCAAGTGTAGTTGCATGAGCAATAGCATCCACACCCATACTCATTCCACTCACTATTGTTAGACCGTTTTCCGCTAACTTTTTTGTAAAAATTCGTGTTTCAAGTTTGCCGTAATCCGTTGGTTTTCGCGTGCCAACAATTCCTACACATTCTGTATTCAAAAGCTGTATATTTCCTTTGCAATAAAGTAATAATGGTGGATTGTTTATTTCTTTAAGTAAAGAAGGGTACTCTTTGTCATACACACATAAGACTTGGATGCTTTCTTTTTCGTACTCTTTTAATGCAGAATTCATGCTTTCATCATCCGAAAGTGCTTCCATTTTAAAGTACTCTTGTTCAGAAATAATATTTAGAAGTTTTGTTTTGTTCTTTGTAATGTTTCGTCTAATATCGATAGTAACTCCACACTCTTCACAAATAGATACTTTCTTTCTATAAGTAAGAAAATCAAACATATCTAACCAAATCAAATTCAACTTTTGAATATTATCCACAAACACCTCTAAACAGAATATTTTCTATCCAATGAACGATACTGAATTGCCTCTGCAATATGTTCGACTTTTATATTATCGCATTTTTCTAAATCAGCAATAGTACGTGCCACTTTAAGAATACGATTGTATCCTCTTGCACTCAAATTAAGAATATTGAACGCTTTTTCAATCAAATCTGTGCTTTCTTTATCCAAAATACAGTATTTTTTTAACTGTCTTTCATTCATTTTGCTGTTAGAAAAAATTTTGCTGCCTTTAAATCTATTCAGTTGGATATGTCTTGCAAAATTTACTCGTTTTTTTATCTCGTAACTTGGTTCTTCATTTGCATCAATAGTAAGTTCCGAATAACTAACACTATCCACTTCAATGTGTAAATCTATTCTGTCTAATAAAGGACCAGATATTTTGCTTAAGTATTTGTGTATGGCGCTCGGCTGACATTTACATGGAACTTTGTCACTACCGTAATAACCGCAAGGACAAGGATTCATACTTGCTACCAAATTAAAGTTAGCTGGATATGTAACTGTTTGTAAATTTCTAGCAACATTTATGACTCCATCTTCCATAGGTTGACGCAAAACTTCAATTGTTTTTCTATCATATTCTGGCAATTCATCCAAAAACAAAACGCCATTATGAGCAAGGCTTATTTCTCCGGGCTTCGCATTTCTGCCACCACCTGTAAGTGCTATTATAGTAGTAGTGTGATGTGGAGATCGAAAAGGTCTATGGCTTATAATGCCCTCTTCCGTATCAAGCGTACCTGCAACAGAGTGTATTTTGGTTACTTCAAGTGCTTCGTCAAATGTCAAATCAGGCAATATACTTGGAAAACACTTTGCTAGCATAGTTTTTCCAGAACCAGGAGGTCCTATCATCAAAACATTGTGTCCGCCCGCAGCAGCGATTTCCAAAGCACGTTTTGCACTGGCTTGTCCTTTAACATAGGCAAAATCATAGTTGCTTATGTATTCGTTTTTTACTTCTTCAAAAGATTTTAGTTGTTGTTTTTCCACAACAATTTCGTTATTAAAAAACTTGACCAATTCTTTCAAATTTTCAATAGCAAAAATATCAATACCATCAATAAATGATGCTTCATTGCTATTTTGTTTTGGAATAATAAATTTTTTGTACCCGCGCTGCTTTGCTGAAATCAACATTGGTAAAATACCGTCGATTTTTCTTATATTGCCATCAAGAGATAATTCTCCCAACATAACATAGTCCACGTAATTATTAGTCATGATTGTATTGTTTGCAACAAGTATGCCCAAAGCAATAGGCAGATCGTACATTGAGCCAACTTTTTTTGTATGTGCTGGTGCCAAGTTGACGATTATTTTGTTGATAGGAAAATTAAAACCACTATTTTTTATACCCGCTCGCACTCTTTCTTTGGATTCTTTAATAGCGGTGTCTGCCAGTCCTACCACTTCATATCCAGGTAGACCGGGATTGACGTCAATCTCTACATCTACCGCATAACCATCAATGCCATGCAGACCGTAACTCAAAATTTTTGCTAACATAAAAACCCTTTAACAAAAGTATACATTACTAACGTAAATATAGCAAACAAATAAAAAAATAAATCGTTTTGATTTATTTTATATATTATATTGGTGCTTTTAGATACTATTTTCTGTATCTTTTAGTGTTTCAATTTCGTTCAAATCGCAACTACAAAAATCA
>JAQVLJ010000070.1 GCA_028704215.1 Clostridia bacterium | reverse complement strand
ACTTATATTTGCAGTATTAAAATCGTATCCCTTCAAAGAACTCAATGAATATTGTTCTAAAATTATTTTTTCAGCATTAGTTTTTTGGAATGCCCAAGCATAATATTCTTCGAATCTAACAGTTTTGTATTGTTGAGTCGGCAACTGGGCAACCAATTCATAAACTTCACTATTACATATTATTTGTGCAGGCATAACACGTACTATTTGGTCATTTAAATAATCTAACAAATTTTCAGTTTCGCTCTCACCACAAAAGAATTCACCCGTTGTAATATCCGCATAACAATAAGCTATTTTGTTTTTACTTTTATGTATACACATAATGTAATTACTTTTATTTTCATCGAGCATTGAAGATTCTGTAACCGTTCCTGCAGTTATTATACGGATAATATCTCTGTCCACAATCTTTTTATCTTTGGATGGCTCGGTCAATTGTTCACAAATAGCAACTTTATATCCTTTTTCCACTAAACGTGCAGCGTAAGTTTCATAAGCGTGGTGTGGCACGCCACACATAGGAGCTCTTTCCGGTAATCCACAATCTCGACCAGTTAATGTAAGGTCTAATTCTTTACTAGCGGTTTGAGCATCTTCAAAAAACATTTCATAGAAATCACCTAGACGATAAAAAATAATACAATCTTTGTATTGTTCTTTTAACTGCAAATAATGTGTCATCATTGGACTTAGTGCCATAAATTACTCCTTTATTTCACCAAATAGCGTCTTACCAACCAAACTTTTTACTTCAATATTTTTAAAAACACCTATTTGTTTTGTTTTTTCTTTTAATAATATGTCTTTTCCTGCATCAGTAAGTGCGACGTTGGGCTTTATTATCAAACAATTAAAGGTTTTGTTAAGATACTGTGTTGATAATATTTCTACTATTGCTCTATGTTCATTCAGAATTTTATTTACACGCTCATTTTTTATTTTGTAAGGGACTTGATCCGCCATATTGCATGCAGGGGTGCCTGAACGCTTTGAATAAATGTATGCAAAAACTTGGTTATATTTAATCTTTTTTATCAAATCAAAAGTGGATTCAAAGTCTTCTTCTGTTTCGCCAGGAAATCCCACAATAATGTCTGTACTAATGGCTATATCTGGTACTGCTTTTCTAACTTTTGAGATAATTGACAAATAGTGATTTAAGTCGTATTTTCTGTTCATTAGTTTCAAAATTTTATCACTGCCCGACTGTACCGGCAAATGTAATGCGCGTACCATTTTTTTGTTTGATAGCACATTAATTACGTCATCACTCAAATCTTTTGGATGTGAAGTCATAAATTTAATCTTAAAATCACCCTCAATCTCACACAAATTGGCAAGCAAAATCGCAAAGGTACTTTCGTCATTCAAATCTTTTCCATATGAATTAACATTTTGCCCTAACAATGTGATATATTTGTAGCCCTGCGCAACAAGTATTTTAACCTCATTTAATATATCGCCCATCTTACGACTTCTTTCACGACCACGAACGTAAGGCACAACACAATAAGTGCAAAAATTGTTGCAGCCATAAATGATATTTACATAGGCATTATATTTGTCATCACGAATGGCATCCAATTCTATATTTTCTATATATTCATTTGTGTCTACGATTTTCTTTCGGTCTATTACAAATCTTTTTAGCATCTCACCAAGCAAATGTGTATTATAAGTTCCCAAAACTATATCAGCAACTTTTATATCTTTTATAGGGTCATATTTTGGATTCTTTTGTTGAGGCATACACCCGCAAACAACGACAATCAAATCTTTGTTACGTATTTTAAGTGATTTTAATTTCATTATATTAGAAAAAGCACGATTTTCTGCACCTTCACGAATACAGCAGGTATTAAAAATAACAACGTCAGCATCGTCATTTTTATCAGTTTTTTGCATTCCCATATCTTCAAGCAATCTGCAAATTTTTTCTGATTCATGGACATTCATCTGACAACCATATGTTATAACATTGTATTTTTTATTATTAAAAAATTCCACGCATAAAGTATATCAATATTTGGCTAATTTTTCAACTAAATACTACAATTTGCTCATAAATTCAACAATTATGACAATACTAAAAATAGTAATTATATGAAAAAATCAAAGTTTAAAAAAGTTATAATAATTTCGATATTTGCATATATTGTAACGATAGCGGCATCGTTTGGTATATTTGTTTATATTTACAACAAAACTGAACTAAATGTTCAAGCGTTAGCTAGTACAAATAATGGTGTAGAATTGTACGATATTAATAATGTACAACTGGAAAATGTCTATAACGAAAACAAAGAAATTGTGAACATTTCCGATCTTCCAGATTATGTGAAAAATGCTTTCATAGCAATTGAGGACAAAAGGTTTTATAAACATAATGGATATGATTTTAAGCGAATTATTAAAGCCATGTGGATTAATTTTATTAATGGCAAAAAAAGTCAAGGTGCATCAACAATAACGCAACAACTTATAAAAAATACACTACTTAATTCAGACAAAACTTACAAACGTAAAGCAAAAGAAATATTATTAGCAATGAAAACCGAAAAAAAGTTTTCTAAAGATGAAATATTAAATATGTACTTAAATACAATATATTTTGGCGGAAATGCATACGGAATTCAAACAGCTTCACAAGTATTTTTCGACAAAAATGCAGAAGAATTATCCTTAAATGAGGCCTGCACTTTGGCTGGAATTATAAAGTCTCCGGTACAATATTCACCACGGAACAATTATGATAAATGCTATGCCAGAAAACAAACTGTGTTAAAACTAATGCTAGAAAACGGATTTATTAATAAAGTAGAATATGAAGGCACAGTAAACGAGCAAATCTTTTTATCTTCTCAAAAAAATAATTACACAAACAGTTATTTCCAAATGGCGATTAGTCAAGCCTGCAATGAACTCAACATTACAGAAAAGGATTTGATTTTGAATCAGTACAAAATATACACAAACCTTGATTTGTCTTTACAAAACAAATTAAAAAATACTATTACACTTTCAAATAAAAGCATTTTAGAAAATTTTGATACCGATACTGATGAATTAATCATTATTTGTGACAAGGTAGGAAATGTGTTGGCATATTTAGGTGATAGTTACTATGATTTATCGAATATGAAGCGCCAACCTGCATCTTTAATAAAACCAATACTAGTGTACTCACCTGCTTTAACACACAATATATTGACACCAGCTACACAAATTTTGGATGAAAAAATAGATTTTAACGGTTACAAACCTGAAAATTATGATAATAAGTATCATGGTTGGATAAGCATGAGAGAATGTGTGAGCAAATCCTTAAACATTCCAGCAGTAAAAACATTAGATTATGTTTCACTTGAAAAATGCAAAAAAATTGCAGACAAACTAGAACTGAATTTGTTAGATGAAGATTATAATTATAGCCTCGCCTTAGGAAGCACTACAAATGGAGTTTCGCCATTAAAATTACTTTCTTCATATGCCACTTTGGCTAATAGCGGTTTGTATAATAGTTGTAGTTTTGTAAACAAAATCGAAGACCAAAACGGTAATGTTGTACATAAAAATATCAAACAAAATGAGCAAGTTTTTGATATAAATTCAAGTTATTTAATGACGGACGTATTGAAGACATGTGCTAAATCTGGTACTGCAAAAATGCTTAATGATTTACCTTTTGAAGTGGCAAGCAAAACAGGTACTTTTGGGGATAATTCGGGTAATTCAGATTTGTGGAACGTCGCCTATACAAACGAAATTTGCGTTTTAAGTTGGGTGGGCGATGCAAACGGTACAAAGCCGTTGCCTTCATCGATTACTAGTGCAAAATACCCTACAAACCTTTCAAAATCAATTCTAAATTATTATTATTTAGACAAAGAAAAACCAATGTTTGAAAGGCCAGAAGATATAGTA